>JASHVY010000180.1 GCA_030044345.1 Acetobacteraceae bacterium
ATCTGAAAATAGCGGTCGAACCCGGCAACCATGATGAGCTGCTTGAACTGCTGCGGCGCCTGCGGCAGCGCATAGAACGGCCCGGGATGGAGCCGCGCCGGCACCAGAAAGTCGCGCGCGCCCTCGGGCGAGGAGGCGGTGAGGATCGGGGTCGTGAACTCGACGAAGCCTGCTTCCTGCATGCGCCGCCGGACCGAGGCGATCACCGCCGTCCGCAGCATGATGTTCCGGTGCATCTTCTCCCGCCTCAGATCGAGGAAGCGGTATTTGAGCCGAAGGTCCTCGGGGAACTCCGCCTCTCCGGCGACCTGGATCGGCAGCAGCTCGGCCGCCGATTGCACCGCGAGCGCCTCCACCCGGAGCTCGATCTCCCCGGTCGGGAGCTTCGGGTTGGCCGTTCCCGGCGCGCGCGCGACCACCATGCCCGTGAAGGTGACCACGCTTTCCACCCGCACCCGCTCGGCCGCGGCGAAGACCGCGCTTTCCTGATCGATGACACACTGGGTCATGCCGAAATGATCGCGCAGATCGATGAAGAGCAGCCCCCCATGGTCGCGCTTGGCATGCACCCATCCCGAAAGACGGGCCGTGGCCCCGATATCGGCGGCACGGAGTGCGCCGCAATCATGCGTGCGATAAGGATGCATCCGATGATTCCGCGTGGAGAAAGGGCGGCAAAAGCCCTGAGTGGGCAGAGCCTGTCAACCCGGCCACCTTCCCCATCCACCTTTCCCCGTTCGGGCGGGGCGTGTAGAAGCGGGCCATGGACCGCCCCGTCCGCGCGGCCGCCACCATGCGTCCCGGCACCCCGCCCATCAGTCTGATCGAGAGCAGTGCGGCGCTGGCCGCGCTTTGTGATCGGCTGGGCGAGGAATCCTTCGTCACCGTCGATACCGAGTTCATGCGCGAGCGCACGTACTGGCCGCGTCTCTGCGTCGTTCAGCTTGCGGGTCCCGCCGAGACGGCGGTGATCGATGCCGAAGCGCCGGGGATCGACCTCGCGCCGCTCGGCCGGCTGCTCGCCGATCCGGCAGTGACCAAGGTCTTTCATGCCGCCCGGCAGGATGTCGAAATCTTCCTTCTCATCTTCGGCCGGGTGCCGGCACCGCTTTTCGACACGCAGGTGGCGGCGATGGTGGCGGGCTATGGCGATCAGGTGGGGTACGACCAGCTCGTCTCCTCGCTCACCGGCGGCGTGATCGACAAGGCCCACCGCTTCAGCGACTGGTCCGCCCGGCCGCTCTCGTCCCAGCAGATCGCCTATGCCGCGGCCGATGTCACTCATCTCCGCACCGTCTATGAGAAGCTCAGCGCCCGCCTCGAGCGCGAGGGGAGGCTCGCCTGGGTCGCCGAGGAGATGGCCGCGCTCGCCGATCCCGCGACTTATCGTAACGATCCAGAAACGATGTGGGAGCGGCTCAAGCCCCGCACCGCCAACCGTCGCGTGCTTGGCATTCTTCGCGCGATCGCCGCCTGGCGCGAGCGCGAGACGCAGCGGCTCGACATCCCCCGTCAGCGCCTGCTCAAGGACGAGACCCTGCTCGAGATCGCGGCGACCGCGCCCGCCACGGCCGAAGCGCTTGCCCGGGCGCGCGGCGTGGGAAAGGGGTTCGCCGAGGGCAAGAGCGGCACCTCGCTGCTCGCTGTCATTGCGGCCGCCAAGGCGCTGCCCGAGGAGGCGCTCCCCGTGCCTCCGGCGGCGCGGATGGGCGGGCGGGCGGCACCGGCGCTCGTCGCTTTGCTCAAGGTGCTGCTCGCGGCCAAGTGCGAGGCGCATCACGTCGCGCCGCGCCTGCTCGCCTCGGCCGAGGATATCGAGCGGCTCGCCGCCGAGGACGCGCCGGAGATCCCGGCGCTCTGCGGCTGGCGGCGGGAGATTTTCGGCGCCGATGCGCTGGCGCTGAAGGCCGGCCGCATCGCGCTCGGCGTCGAGGGAAGGCGAATCAGGCTGCTGCCGCTTTCTTCCTAAGTCTCTTTTCCTCACGCCGCTTCGGAGAGCACCAGCCGCCGCCCCGAGAGCTTGCGGATCGGAACGGCAGAGTAACAATCTTTCACCGCCTCGCAGATCGTGAGCCCGGCGAATTGCGGAGCGAGCCGCCGCCCCGCCCGTTCCCACAGACGGGCGGTCCGCAGCACCACCCGAAGATCGAGCGGCGGCAGATAGAGCGCGGTCGCCCGTCGCTCGACCCGGAACAGGGAGGCCGCCAGAAGCCCGCCGAGCTGGCGCGCCGAATAGGGCTGCCCGTGCCCGAAGGGGGTGGCCTCCAGATAGGCCCAGGGGCTCCGCCGGTTCGGCACGACGACCATCAGCAGCCCGTCATCCTTGAGCACGCGCCAGACCTCGCGCAGCATCCGCCGCGCATTCTCGGCCGCCTCCAGCCCATGGATGAGCAGGATCCGGTCGAACATCAGGTCCGGGAACGGCAGCGTGTCCTCCTCCGCCGTGCAGGAGAGCCCCGGCTTGCCGGCAGGCCAGCGCGCCGCGCCGATCTGCGCCGGGGTCAGCGCCACGCAGCGCTCCGCGCTTTCCCGCCAAAGCCGCAGGTAAGGCGCCGGATAGCCGAGCCCGAGCAGCGACCGGCCGGAAAGATCCGGCCACAGGGAAGCCAGCCGCTCGCGCACCAGGCGCGCCGTCACCACCCCCTGACGCCCGGCATAGAAGTCTGCGGCCGTCGCAACGTCGATCGCCATGGCCCCGCTATAGCATGGCGGCGAGAACGAGCGCGTCCGCGCCGTCCGCGTAGTAGCGCCGGCGCCTTCCGATCTCGGCAAACCCCGCCGCCCCATAGAGCGCCCGCGCCGCCTCGTTCTGCTCGGAGACCTCGAGCAAAATTCGCCGCGCACCCGCCGCCCGCGTTCGAACCATTGCCTCCGCCAGGAGTGCGCGGCCGATCCCGCGCCGCTGCACTGCCGGAGCGACGGCGAGCGTCAGCACCTCCGCCTCCTCCGCGACGATTCGCATGAGGATGAACCCGCCCTCCGGATCGATGAGGCCGAACACGCCCGGCAGGGCGAGCTGGGCGGCGAAGCTTTCCTCACGCCATCGCGCGCCGGGCGGGAAGGCGCTCGCATGGATCGCGGCCATCGCTGCCGCATGGGTCCGGCCGGCGATCAGGATCATCGGGGGCTCAATCATCGGGAGTTCACTGCGGCGGCGGGCGGAGCCCCTCGGCCAGTTTGGCCGCCGGCGGATCGACATAGAGGGGGGTGGCCGCTCGCGGCGGCAGATGTCCCGCGAGGCGCAGCATAGCCGCCCGTGCGACACCGGTCGCATCGCTCACCTGGATTTCGGCCCGTTGCACCGCTGCGCCAAGGGCGGTAAGGGCCGCTTCCGCCATCTCCGCTGCGTCACCCGCAAGCACGACCGGCCCTTCCGGTCTGGGCAGCGCCGGCAGCGTCCATGACGTGACCTGCCCCTTCCGTTCGAGAAAAATTCTCCCACGTCGTGAATCGATCGCAACCCAGAGGCGGGCGGGCGGCACGTCCGTAAGCAAGGCGGCGATCGCCTCACCCACGCTCACCCCGATCACGGGAATGCCGGATACGAGCCCGATGCCGGACGCAAGGGCAAGTCCGGTGCGGATGCCGGTGAAGCTGCCGGGGCCCACCGTCGCCGCAACCGCGTCGAGATCGCGTCCCGCAAGCCCTGCAGCCGCGAGCGCCTGTTCGGCGAGTCGCGCAAGCGCCCCGCTCTGCTCCCCGGACACCGCGCCAAGGACCTCTCCATCCTCGATCACGGCGGCGGAAGCGCGCGCGAGCGCCGAATCGAAAGCGAGGATCCGCACGCCGGACGATCAGCGGCCGGTGAAGATTGGCCGGCGCTTCTCGTTGAAAGCGCGGATGCCCTCCCGCCGGTCGGCCGTCGGCACGAGGCGGTTATAGGCCTCGATCTCCAGCATCAGGGCAGCCCCGAGCTCCATCGCTGCGCCCACATTCACCGATTGCTTGATCTGCCGGGTCGAGAGTGGGGCATTGGCGGCAATCGCCCGCGCCGTCGCCCGCGCCTCCTCGAGCAGCGCCGGCCCGGGACATATCCGGTTGACGAGGCCCCATTCCAGCGCCTCGGCAGCGGTGAAGGGACGGCCGGTGAAAAGAATCTCCTTCGCCCGCCGCGGCCCCACGGCGCGCAGCAGCGTCTGGGTTCCGCCGGCACCAGGCATGATGCCGAGCGTCACCTCGGTCAGTGCGAAGCGTGCATGCTCGGCGGCATAGGCGAAATCGGCCAGCAGCACGAACTCGCACCCTCCGCCATAGGCGGCCCCATTCACCGCCGCGATCAGCGGCATCGGCGCGAGCAGGATCGCACGCACCATCCGCTCGAAGACCAGATGCTGAGCCTGCCATTCCTCATCGGTCATGCCGAGCCGCTGCTTGAGATCGCCGCCGGCGCAGAAGGCACGTTCGCCAGCGCCGGTCAGCAGGACGACGCGGGCGCGCTCGGGCTCGGCATTGAGTTGATCGAAAACCTCCAGAAGTTCGCGGGCCATTTGCGTATTGAGCGCATTGGAGACTTCCGGGCGATGGAGCGTGATCTCGCAGATCCCGCCTTCCGCGTGCGTGACCCGGATCGTGGTGTGGTGTTCCTTCAGGTCCTCGCCGCCCATCTCGTTCATCCTTCGATTCTCCATCTATGCGCGATGCATGGCTCTGAGTCTTCGCGCGCGGTAAGCGGCCGCGAGCCTGGCTTCGCGCGAGGCCAGCAGATCCGGGATATCCTTTCCGGTGACGCGAAGAAGCCGCTCCTCGAATGCTGCCTGTGATTCGCGCGAGCCATCCGCCAGGATATGGACGATGGCCAAACCCTGCTCGGCCAGGGCCCGACCGACCAGCAAGGCGCGGTGGCAATCGAGCGGATCGCGCTCGGCGCAGAGGAGCACGGTCCGCTGTTCCGCTGCCGCCTCGCGCACGCGCGCAAGCCCCGCTCGGAAATCCGGCGCCGCGGCCATCTGCTCGTAATCCGCCATGCCATCGCGGGAAAGATTCTGCCGCGGCGGCTTTCCGCCGAGCGCGTCACCGCGAAATTCATAACCGATCCCGGCGCCGGCCAGCAGAGCCGTGAGCTGCGGACGTGAGGCATGGGGCACCCAGCGCGAAAAGGGGATCGAGCGGATATCCACGAGCAGGGCGACACCGGCTTCCTTGAGCAGGGTGAGAAACGTTTCGGCCGAGTGATTGGAGTGGCCGATGGTCAGGATTTCCGTGCTCATCCCTTTCGCCAACTGGTGCGGACGGCGGGACTCGAACCCGCACTCCCCACGGGGGAAGCAGATTTTCTTGCCACTTCGGCTTCCGCCGCCGCCGCCAAGGCAACACCCCGCAGCGTTCGTGGTCTGGACTATCCCTTCGCCCCGGCCCGAGAGGGGGCCGTGCGGGCGCCGCCCGTCTAGTCTCTACACCTTCCCCGGAAAACCGGGGCTTGGCTCGGGATCGGCCCGGCCCGACAGGCCGTCGGCGTTCCCCGAATTTGAGCGGTTCTGCACCGCGGGTTTCCCCGCAGGCACTCCTTTGGCCAAAGTCTGCCGCGTCTGCCGTTCCGCCACGTCCGCGTAAGGCGCTGTCATTCCTCCCTGTCTCAACCGCCGGCGGCCAGCCGGCAGGCAATGTCGAGCCCGCTCCGGATTAGCTTCTCGCTCGCTTCGGGCGTGCGA
>JASHVY010000181.1 GCA_030044345.1 Acetobacteraceae bacterium
TCGTTCTCAACACGTTCGTGGGCTTCACGACGAGCCTCTTCAGCGCCGGCTATATCGGCCATGAGCTTGAAACCGGAAAGCTCACGCCGGGCTATCTCCGTTTCTATCACGCAATGTTCCAGCTCATGCTCTTCGGCATGAATCTCGCGCTGGTCGCCGCCAATATCGGGCTGATGTGGGTCGCGGTGGAGCTTGCCACGCTCTCCACCGTGATGATGGTCGGGATCTATCGCACGCATGAAGCGATCGAGGCGGCCTGGAAATATTTCATCCTCGGCAGCGTCGGCATCGCGCTTGCGCTCTTCGGCACGATCCTCGTCTATCTCGCCGCCCATCCAGTGATCGGGGAGGCAGGCGCGGGCATGCTCTGGACCACGCTTCTCGCCCATGCGTCCAGCTTCGACCCCGCGCTGCTCGATACCGCCTTCGTCTTTCTCCTGATCGGCTATGGCACCAAGATCGGCCTCGTGCCGATGCATGCCTGGCTGCCGGATGCGCATGCCGAGGGCCCGACCCCGATCTCCGCCGTGCTTTCGGGCCTTCTTCTCAATGTGGCGCTCTATGCGCTGCTGCGCTTCAAGATCCTGCTCGCCGCCTGCCCCGGCGCCATCGCGCCCGGCCCGCTGATGATCGCGCTCGGCCTCGTCTCGACCCTGCTCGCCGCGCTGATGCTCTATCGCCGGCGCGACATCAAGCGCCTCTTCGCGTACTCGTCGATCGAGCAGATGGGCATCATCGTCTTCTCCTTCGGCGTCGCCGGGCCGCTCGGCAATCTCGCCGGCCTCCTGCAAATGACCATGCACAGCCTCACCAAATCGGCGATCTTCTTCTCGGTCGGCCATGTCGCCCAGGTGAAGGGAACCCAGCGCATCGCCGAGATGGGCGGGCTCACCGAATCCCATCCGCTGCTTGGCTGGACGCTCGTGGCCGGCGTCATCGCCATCGCGGGGCTTCCGCCCTTCGGCATCTTCACCAGCGAATTTCTCGTCGTGAGCTCGAGTTTTTCGCGCGCACCGCTGCTGACCGCGCTTCTCGTGCTCGGCCTCCTTATCTCCTTCGGCGCCTTGCTGCTCCATCTCGGCAGGATCGCCTTCGGTCCCGTGCGCGGAGAGACCGCGCCGGTACGCGCTTCGAGCGCGCCGATCTTCGCCCATCTCGCCCTCGTCCTCATCGCCGGACTCTGGCTGCCGCCGCCTTTGGTCGCCTGGTTCCGGCACGCGGCCTCTCTGCTCGGATGAGCGGGGCTCGGATGAGCGGGTGGGAAGAAGCGGAGCGGACGCTCGCAGCCGGTGAGGCGAGCCTCGTCTCGCTCTGGGCGGACGGGCCCCGGGCCCGGCTTGCGCTCCTTTCGGGACCGGAACTGCGGATCCTCGATCACGAGGCACCGGGCGGCCACTTTCCCTCGATCGGCCGTCTCCATCCGCCCGCGCTCAGGCTCGAACGCGCGCTCGCCGAATCCTCCGCGCTCGTGCCCGATGGCCTGCCCGATACGCGGCCCTGGCTTCTCCATGGCGCCGAGGCTCTGTCCTATCCGTTCCTGCCGGCGAAAGGCGAGCATCTGCACCAGATCCCCGTCGGCCCCGTGCATGCCGGCATCATCGAGCCCGGGCATTTCCGCTTCACCTGCGCGGGCGAGACGATCGTTCGCCTGGAAGAACGGCTCGGCTATGTCCATCGCGGCGTCGAAGCGCTGATGGAAGGGAAAACGCCGGAAGAAGCGGCGAAGATCGCCGCCCGCATCTCCGGGGACAGCACGGTCGCCTATGCGATCGCCTTTGCCCGCGCGGTCGAATCCGCGCTCGGCGTGGTGCCGCCGTCGCGCGCGCTCTGGCTCGCTTCATTGATGGCGGAGCTTGAGCGGCTCGCCAATCATCTCGGCGATGTCGGCGCCATCTGCAACGATGCCGCCTTCGCCCTCATGCTCTCCCATTGCGGAATCCTGCGGGAGCGCGTGCTGCGCGCCAGCTTCTTCTGCTTCGGGCATCGGCTGATGATGGACCGCATCCTTCCGGGCGGCGTCACCACCGATCTTTCCGCGGACGGCATCGCCCATCTGCGCGCGCTCGTCGCGGAGATCGGGCAGAAATTCCCCCGCCTTCTTTCCCTTTATGATCGCACCGCCTCGCTGCAGGATCGCACGGTCGGCACCGGCATTCTTCGCCCCGATCTCGCTCGGCTCTGGGCTGCTGGCGGCTTCGTCGGCCGGGCCTCGGGGCGGGATTTCGATGCCCGCCGCTTTTATACGCCCTATGATTCCCTCACCTTTGCGATCACGGTGCGCAGCGAAGGCGATGTCGATGCGCGGCTTCGCATCCGCGCCGCCGAGATCACGGAAAGCCTCGGCCTGATCACGCAAATTCTTGATCGCCTGCCCGCCGGCCCGCTTCGTTCGGCACTGCCGGCAGAACTCCCGGGCGGATCGGGCGAGGGGTTTGCCCTGATCGAGGGGTTCCGCGGCGATATCTTTCTCCATGTCCGCCTGGAAGGGGGCCGCATCGCGCGCTGCCATGCGCGCGATCCCTCCTGGTTCCAATGGCCGCTGCTGGAGACGGCGATCGCCGGCAACATCGTCGCCGACTTTCCCATCTGCAACAAATCCTTCAACTGCTCCTATGCGGGCCACGATCTCTGATCATGCTGCGCACGCTGCTTGAGGGCCTCCGCCAGCCCGTCACCGAAGCGCTCCCGACCGATCCGGAATTCGCCGAGCTTGCGAAGAAGCTCTCGCGGGAGACGCGGCGGCGGCTCGGCCGCGGCCTCGCCATCCGCGTGCTCGATGCCGGCTCCTGCAATGGCTGCGAGCTTGAGATCAATGCTCTCGCCAATCCTTTCTACGATCTCGAACGGTTCGGTCTCTCCTTCGTTGCCTCGCCGCGCCACGCTGATGTGCTGCTGGTCACCGGCCCGGTCACGCGCAACATGCGCGAGGCGCTGCTGAGAGCGTACGATGCGATGCCGGCGCCGAAATGGGTCGTCGCCGCCGGCGATTGCGCGTCCGGTTGCGGTGTCTTCGCGAAAAGCCCGGCCTGCCTCGGCGCGGTCTCCGCGGTGATCCAGGTCGATCTCGTCATTCCGGGCTGCCCGCCCACGCCGGCGCGGCTGCTTGCCGGCCTGCTCGCGCTCCTCGGCAACAATTGAGGCAGGACAGGTACGGTTTTCTTCTGGGGTCAACCCCTTGCAATGCGGCATTGCACCGCCAATCAAACAAGAATCCGACCGGACCTTGCGCAAGGGAGGAGGACCCGAAGTGAGCCGAGCCTTCGTCCGCGAACCTGACGCCGAGACACCGCCCGAGCCGCTGGCGGAGATTCCCCTGCCGCCGCCGCCGAACCCGGTCACCCGGCACGGCCTTGCCCTGATCGAGGCAATGGTGGCCGATCTCGAGGAGCGCCTGGCCCGCGCGCCGCCCGAGGAGCTGGCCGAGCTGGCCGAGCTTCGCCGCCGGCTTCGTTACTGGACGGCCAGGCGCGCGACGGCCCAGCTCACCGCCCCGCCGGCGGACCCGGAGGAGGTGGGGTTCGGCTCGCGCGTCACGCTCGCCTGGCCCGGAAGAGGCGAGGTCAGCCTCGAGATCGTGGGGGAGGATGAAAGCGATCCGCCCGCCGGCAAGGTGAGCTGGCGCGCGCCCACCGCCGCCGTGCTCATCGGCAACGGCAAGGGGGACAGCGTCGATGCCCCGATCGGCGGGGAGACAAGGCCGCTTCGGATCCTCGCCGTGGACAATCGCGGGTGACGTTGACGCCCGGGGGGCCGCCGCGCGGCCGCCGCGCGGTCTTTCGCTCGGTCCTGGCCGGACTCGCTTCCTCCGCCCTTCTCGGTGTTCCCGCTCCCTCCATAGCGGCCTCCATCTCCGGTCATCACGCGCTGGCGGAAGTCGCTGAGGTCCCGGCAAGCTTCATCGGCCTCAGCTATGAGACGAGCGAGCTTCTCGGCACGCGGCTTTCGCCCGGGAACACGGAGCTCGCGGCGCTCTGCCGCCGGCTCGGCACGGAAGGCGTGCTCCGGCTCGGCGGCAATTCGAGCGACCGCGCCCGTGCCCACCCGAGCCCGGCCGCACTCTCGCGGCTCGCCGGCTTCCTCCGTGCCACGGGCTGGTCGCTGATCTATGGGCTCGATCTCGGCAACGGCACGAAGGCGCAAGCCGCCGCGGAGGCCGCTTCCGTGGCCGAGGCCGCCGGCGCGGCGCTGATCGCGTTCCAGATCGGCAACGAGCCCGATATCTTCGCACCCGGGCTCCGCCCGCCCGGCTGGTCCATCCCCGACTATCTCGCCGAATGGCATGGTTTCGCCGAGGCGGTGCGGCGCCGCGTCCCGGCGGCACGCTTCGCCGGCCCGGACATTGCCGGCAAAGGCGCCTGGATGAGGCCTTTCGCCCTCCATGCCGACCCGCGGCCGGTTCTGCTCACGCGCCATTTCTACCCGGAGGGGCCGGGCTATAGCCCCGCCGTCACCGTTGCGCGGCTCATGGCCTCGGCGGGCGGGCTCGCCGAGGCGATGGGCTGGGCCGAGCGGGCGGCTTCCGCCACCGGCCTCCCGCCCCCTGGCCTTCCACTTCGCATGACCGAAACGAACTCGGTCTATGTGGGCGGGCGGTTCGGCGTCAGCGACACGCTCGCCGCCGCTGCCTGGGGTGCGAACCTGATGTTCCGCCTCGCGGCCGCCGGCTGGGTGGGGATCAATTTCCACACCAGGGCCGAAAGCGCCTATACGCCGCTCGGCGCGGAGAGGGGCGGGCTGCCGATCGCCCGCCCGCTCTATTACGGCATGCTCTTCTTCGCCGAGGCCCGCCCGCGCCGCGTCTCCCTGGCCACCCTTCGCGATTCCCCCACCACCGTCGCGGCATACGCGATCGAGGGAACGGACTCGCATCCGAGCCTTGCGCTTATCAATATGAATCCGAAACAATCTGCGCGAATAACGCTTCCGATCCCACAAGATGCCATCCTGCTCCGCCTCACCGCGCGCTCGCCGGCCGCCACGTCCGGCGTCACCCTCGGCGGCGCCGAAGTCGCAAATGATGCAGCCTGGAATCCGCGTCCGGAACGCCTCGCCGCAAATGGCGTGATTGATCTTCCGCCCTGCAACGCGGTCCTCGTCACGGAACGGTAAGCCTGCTTTCCGCATTCGCCGCGACCTGCAATGATCCCGCGCAGGAACGCAGCGCGCAGGATGAGCAAATGACATTCTGGCACCAGGGAAAGATCGGCGCGGAACCTCTGCCCCAGCCGTGCGCCGCCGATATCTGGCGCCTCATTCATGCCGCGTCCTGATCCGTCCCCGGCACCCGAAATCATCTCCGATTTCGGCTGGCCGCGGCGCGCACGCCTCCTGCTCGCCGATCTTTTCGTATTCGATCCGCAACGGCTCGGCTGGCGGCTCGCGATCCGCACCATGATCGGGCTTCTCATTCCCATGGAGCTCGCGCACCTTCTTGCGATGCCGGCGCTGACCTGGGCCGGGATCGGCGCCTATCTCGTGGCCATCGGGGATTCGACGGATGACGGCGACCGCCAGCAGACTCTGCGGCTGGTGGTGGGCTCCGTCCTCGGCGGGCTCGCGCTCGCGAGCGGCGTTCTCGCTGGCGCCGCCCTCGTCCTCGCCGTCATCTTCATGATCTTCTGGGGCGTGCTCGCCGGGCTCATCGGCGTCTACGGCAATGCGTTCGCAACGATGGGGCTGCCGATCGCCTGGGCCTATGTCGAGCTCGGCCTGCCCGTTCACGATCATTCGCTCGCTTCGGCCGTGCGGCTCGGCTCTCTCTTCGCGCTCGGCGGTGCCATCACCCTGGTCTGCACCGCGCTCTTCCAGATCGCCGGTCCCTATGCGCCGCTCAAGCGCCAGACCGAAGCCTGCTTCCGCGCTGTCGCTTCCTATCTCGACAGGGTCGCGGCCGGGCGGGCGGATGATCCGCGCGCCCTCGTCTCGTCGGAGACGAATGTGCGCGCGACGATCGCCGAGGCCCGCCGCATCGCGGGCGCGCTGCGCCGCGGCCAGCATGGCTGGAGCCTCATCGCCCAGCGCCTTCTGGTGCTGATCGAGATCGCCGAGCGGCTCTTCGCGCTCGCGGCCCTGCTGCGCGAAGGGGCCGGCCTTGCCTCCGCTCCGCCTTCATCCCCGGCGTTTTTATC
>JASHVY010000182.1 GCA_030044345.1 Acetobacteraceae bacterium
GAGCAGCGCGTTCATCACGTCGTATTCGGCGAGATAGATCAGCGATCGGCCTTCACGCCGGAAGATGACGAGACCGGCTTGCCTCAACTGGTTCAGGTGGAAGGAGAGCGTAGGGCCTGGCAGGCCCAACCGTTCCCCGATCCGGCCGGCCGGCACGCCCTCGGGCCCGGCCTGAACCAGGAGGCGGAACACGTCCAGGCGGGATTCTTGAGCGAGCGCCGCCAAGGCGGCTATGGCCTCCATCTTTTCCATAGTTCTATAATTATGGAATTATTGACCCGCCGTCAAGGCGCCGGAAGAGAGATTAGGATGCGGAGCGTGCCATAAGCGCCATGCTCATCAGAATGTGCCACACGATGGATGTGGCTGATCCCTTATCAAGGCTGGCGGAGCGGTGAGGGGCGCGCTCCCAGCATGTGGTCTCGTCCCGACCTTCCATCGTCTTATCGGCCTCGGCGACCCACAGGCGCTGACGGCGGCACTCTCGGGCGAATTCGGATGCGTTGATATTCGTCACGTCGCCGCACAACGGCATGTTTCACGATCTTCCAGGGTGCTCGAACACTGCAGCGATTCTTGCTGCCCCATCGACTTACCCGCGTCGCGAAGAGGTCACTACGAGGCAGCCTTGGTAATGGTGAAGTCCACGTGGACGGCGTCATAGAGCGAGATGAGATCGCTTGCGCTCACCCATCTCGCTCTCGCCATTTGTTTTCTCGCGTGATTCAGACCTACGGTGATTCCACCCCCGGTCATCACGCTCTAGGCAAGACCATCATAGCGAGAAAGGAAGCGACCATGAACAGACGGACGATCTTGGCGTTTGCCGCCGGGCTACCCCTTGCCGGCGGACTCCCGGCGGCGCTCCGGGCGCAATCGGCCCCGCCCGTGCGGCTGCGCGGCACCCTCGACGCCGTCAGCGCCGACGAGCTGCAAATGACCCTGCGGGACGGCAGCCGGACGGCAGTGAAACTGCCGGCGGACGTGCACGTCATCTGGCTGACCGAGGCCGAACCCGGCGATATCAAGGTGGGCAGCTATGTCGGCACCGCCGCCATTCCGCAGCCGGACGGTACTCTGAAAGCCCTCGAAATGCAGGTGTTCCCGCCCAGCATGCGGGGGGTCGGCGAGGGCACGCGCCCCTGGGACACCGGGGCGGGGAGTTCCATGACCAACGGCACGGTCGGCAGCCTCGTGAAAGCCAACGGCCGGATGATCACCATCACCTATCACGGCGGCGAGAAGCGCGTGCTGGTGCCCGACAATGTGCCGATCGTCACGTACGAGCCGGCCGATCGCACGGCGCTGACGCCGGGTGCGCATATCCTGATCAGCGCCACACAAGCGGACGACGGCACCTTCACGGCGGTACGAATCGCGGTGGGCAAGAACGGCCTCGTGCCGCCGATGTGACGGGCAGCCGCGCGCGGCTTGGTCCCTGGGGCCGAGGAAGATGGCTTCTAGAGCGGGATGTGTTCGCTTGCGCTCACGTATCCCACTCTCGTTATTTGTTTCCCCGTGTGATTCAGACCTACGGTGATTCCACCTCCGGTCATCACGCTCTAATGGGTCCGGCCTCCTCGACTACGCTCACGAGATCGAGGAGGCCGACGATAGGCCGGCCCGACCGCACAAACGCCGTGCGACGACTCAGGCGAAGCGCGAAGAGCGGCGCGAGTGGCACGACTTTCATCATAAGCGGGCGCCCCCGCGCTCCTATCCTTCCCGCTGGGGCCGATCCGCTGCCGCCGGTCTTCCCGCGGGACGAGAAGCCGGACCTCTTTGCCTTGGCGGAACGGCCCGCGGCCGAAGCCAAAGTCGGGCGGCTGACCGCGCCAGAAACAGACCTTAGCCTCGCTGCGACGAGAGCGTGATGATTTTCGGTCATCACGCTTTCGCTTTGTTTTCTCGATCAATTTCATGGCCTCCCCTTGGGCTTCCCCTTGGGCTTTGGCGGATCGCTTCGCGCCGGGGTCCCCGCGAACACGTTCGGGGCACCCCGCCGACAAATCCGGGGCACCCCGCGAACTTGTTCGCGGGGACCCCGTCGCGGGGTGCCCCGATCCACCAGAAGCCATATTGATCTAGACGTTTCGCACATTGTCGGACTGGCCGGGGCGGCCGCCAGATGAGGACCAGTAGGATGATCATCGAAGACAGACTTCGGGAAATGGGAGTGCAGTTGCCTTCCCAGGCCAAAGTCCCGCCGGGCGTCGTCATTGATTTCGCATGGGCGCGTGTCCACGATCACCGCGTCTATCTATCCGGTCACGGTCCACAGGCGCCGGATGGCGCCATCGTCGGACCCTTTGGACATGTCGGCGCCGAGGTGAGCCCGGAAGAGGCGACGGAAGCCGCCAAGCTCGCTGCCCTCTCCGTCATCGCCAGCCTCAAGCGCGCAATCGGTTCGCTCGACCGGGTGGCCGCCTGGCTGCGCTTGGACGGCTTTGTGCTGTCTGCCCCAGGCTTTGATCGCACGACCAATGTCGTCAACGGAGCCTCTCGCCTCATCATCCAGGCGTTTGGGGAGGATATCGGCCGGCACGCCCGGACGGCCATGGGCGTCGCTGCAACGCCCTTGAGCTGCCCCGTGGTGATCGCAGCAGAGGTGGCATTGCGCGCGTGAGCAGGGCGCAGGCGGTCGCGGCGGCGTGGCGTGGGACGCCGGGCAAGTGACCGCGCCGAGCTCGGGGCGTTTGGCGCTGATGCGCTTGGCCGACTTCTCGTGCGAACGCGCGCTCTATGTTCCAGATTTCATGCAGCCGAAAGTTGCCGGGCGCGGAACTCGCCCCAGCTAGAGAAGCATCGGAAGATCCTGACTTCAAAGACTCCTGACTCCCGGGCCGCTGGCACGTCCAACGGCCCTTCTTTTGGGCGCTGGGACGCCCTTCGCCGTGCGACTGCGGCCGAAGCCCGAACCTGGAGCGGGATGCCTTCAGTCTCGCTCACGCATCCTGCTCCCGCCATTTGTTTTCCCGCGTGATTCAGACCTCCGGTGATTCCACCTCCGGTCATCACGCCCTCGCGCGGGATGGGTTCGCTCGCGCTCACCCATCCCGCTCTCGGCCTTTGCTTTCCCGCGTGATTCAGACCTCCGGTGATTCCACCCTCGGTCATCACGCTTTAACGACTGATTCACCAATCGTCAGAGTTGGGGCCGCTGCCATAAGGTGGCGGCCCCTCGTCCTTAAGTCTGGGGCGGAGAGAAGAGGAGGCTAGGATGTTTCTGACGGACCTGCTCGCTTATGGAGTAACCGGCTGGCTGCTCCTGGCTGCCTGGAGCTGCGTTGCGCTCGCGGCCTTGTGGAAGCTGTCGATGGATCTTGCGATCCTGATGAGTGCCCTAGGCGGCAAGGACACCTCAGACGATATCGTGTTAGGTTTCGCGCCCCCAATGATCCTCGTCTGTATTGCCGTACTCTGCGCCTTGGTCGCCGCTTTACCGCTGCTCCCGCAGGCCGCGGCAACCATCGGCAGCAGTCCGCTGGGCCGCTAAGGGGGGCTGGAGAGCCCATACCCCAGTCCCCGCTCCGGCCTTTCTGTTCGGGCCGCGCTATCTGTGCTCCTTCCGCGCTTGCAGTCGGCCTCAGGGCAGCGGCTAGGCCAGGATCCTGACCAGCAGCGGCAGCACCACCCCGACCACCACCGAGGCGCCCAGGACCGCAACAAATATCCCTAGCATCAGCGCTGCAGCCAGCCTGTCTATCAGGCTGCTCGGCTCGCTCTCGGGCTCCTCCCTGGGAGGCCACCCCGCACAATCAAACGGCACAGCCCACCTCACTCTCCATGGCGCCAATTCGCGCGCATTTTGCTTCTCCTTATCTCGACGAAAAGGCGGAACTATAGAGAAAATTTTACCTGCCGATGTCGCGTTGCGGCAACGGTGTTACGTGCGAAATGTTCGCGCACAGCGGCGTCACGCTGTCCCCCGAATTGCATCTGCCTCCAAGCAGCCGGTAGGCTCCGCCGCCACCCGTGAGGTAGAAGCGATGTCCCTCGACCCGAACCGGCTGATCCTGACCGGCGAAAACCCTTTCATACGCCTGAGCGAAACCGACGGCGGCAACATCGCGACCAACGCCAGCTTCTGGCGGATTCTGATCTCGCCTGCCGGCGCCGGCCACGTGTTGTACCTGAAGAGCGAACTGACCGGGAATCGGTGGAAGATCTACTCCGACAACATCGCGATGGCGCGCTGGCTGCAGAGTACCGTGCAGGGCATGCTCAACAGCGAACTCTCAGACACCTCGATCCCGGTGACTGACGCGGCATTCGACAAGGCGGGCGACGCGCGCGACTTCTGGACCGAGCGGGCGGTATCGCACGACGAGGAGGTCTCGCTGACATGGTACGACATTGGCGAGCCGTTGCTCATCCACACCCAGCCCGGTCCGCCGCCGGCACGCAAGTACGGCGTCTGCACGGTACTGATCCCGGCCCTCGGCGCACGCCTCACGGTCAACGGGGTGCAGGCGAAGGGACACGCGTTTCCGACCCAGCGTGAAGGCAAGCCGTTCAGCACCTGCGCCCTGGCGTTCTCTGAAAGCTGGACCGAGGTGCGCTGACGCCTCGGCCGCCGGCACCAAAGCCCGCCATCGCGGCGCCGGCTCGAAATAGAGCGTCATGACTCTCCGGGACCAAATACCCAGAGGGCGATGAGAGTCACGTGTCGCGGCTGGCCTCTGCACGCTCACAATGCCCGGTGCCACGAAGGCCGTTCCGAAAGGGGCGGGCTTTTTTCATGCCCGGCGCGGTGACGACGGTTCCGGGCAGCCAAAAGTGACGTTTCAGGCGCGCGTTGCTTGCTAGGGCGTTGGCGGCGCTCCCAACCTTTACCACAACTTGTTGATTTTGCTGGTGGGTGCGGCAGGGATTGAACCTGCGACCCCCGCCGTGTGAAGGCGATGCTCTCCCGCTGAGCTACGCACCCGGGGTCCGGAAACCGGTTGAGAAACCGGCTGGGGCCTTAATAGGGTGCCGGCCGGTGGGCCTGTCAAGCGAGCCAAATTTGTCCGTTGCGAAACCCTTTCGCCCCGGCCAATGATCCACCGCCATGCCGCAGATCCCCGCCCTGGTTGGCGTTGCCGCGTTGGCCCTCTCTCCTCTGGCCTTCGCGCCCCCGGCTCTTGCGCAATTGCCTCCGCTCCCGCCCACGCTCGAGCTCACCTACACCACTTACGCTGCCGGGTTCACAACACTCCGGTTGACCGCCGATCTCGCCCTGACCCCGGATGGCTACCAACTCTCGCTCGCTTATCGGACCGTCGGCGCGGTGGGCTTCCTCCTGCCGGGTCACGACACCGCCTCGGCCGAAGGCATCTGGCAGGACGATGCCCCCGCGCCGTCCGAATTCGCGAGCGAGGGCATATGGAACGGTCGCTCCTATGGCGTCGAAATGGACTATCCCGGCGGCGCGCCCCAGGTGCTGCAGGTGGAGCCGCCCCAGGCACGCCTGCGCGAAAAGGTGCCGGTCGCGCTCCGGCGAAACACGATCGACACCGCCTCGGCAATGGCGCTGCTGTTGCGCCGGATGATCGAAGGCGAAGGCTGCGACCTTTCGGTCCGCGTCTTCGATGGGCGGCGGCTGATCGCGTTCACGGCGCGCGCCGCCGGCACCGAAACATTGGCGCCGTCCACCCGCTCCTTTTTTCACGGCCCGGCCATTCGCTGCGATATCACCGGCAAGATGCTGGCCGGGTTCCTGCTGTCCGAAAGTCCGGAAGAGCGGGCGCGCCTGCACAATGGCGCCGTCTGGTTCGCTCATCCCAT
>JASHVY010000183.1 GCA_030044345.1 Acetobacteraceae bacterium
CGATGCTCTATGGCAGCGACAGCCAGGCCCTGAGCTCGGAATTTTATCCTTTCTATGACCTCAGCTATCTGATGGCGGGGATCTATCCGGTGGAAGCCTGGAAAGGCTTCGCCAATGGCAAGATTCCCTGGACGACGCCTTCCGTCGTGGCCCAGATCCAGAAATGGGCGGACCTGCACGCCAAGGGTTGCACCAATCCCGATGTGCTCACGGCAACCGACATCCTGGGGAAGTTCAACCAGGGGAAGGCCGCGATGATCGTGGACGGCAACTGGAATCTGCAGCAGCTCTCGGACAAGCTCGGTCCCGATCTCGGCGCCTTTCCGTTGCCCTATTCGGATAGCCCCATCAAGGGCATCGTGGAGATGCCGGGCGATGGCCTCTCGATCATGAAATCCGCGCAGAACAAGAAGGATGCCGCCACCTTCCTGACCTTCCTGATGAGCGGCGAGGCGCAGAAGATCCTTTCCAAGACCGGGCTCGTTCCGGCACGCCAGGGCTATCCTGCGAGCAACCCGCTTTATGTTGGTTTGCTGTCACTCTCTTCCGAGGGGTACACGGTCTATCCGATGATCGACAACGTCATCCAGCCGCCGGTGGTCGATACCGGATCGCGTGTGCTCACGGCTGCTTTCGCGGGGCAGATGACCGTTCAAGCGGCCTTGCAGAAGATGCAGGACACTTGGAACAATCTTCCCGCCGATCAGAAACACTGACGGGCTTGCGTAGTATCGGCGTGATGGCGGAGCTCCGCCCTCACGCCGCGCGCCGTCGCTTTCAGCATGAACGGCGGCGCGCGGCGTGTCTCTTCATCGCTCCGCTGCTCATTCTCTGGGGCCTCTGCCTCATCGCGCCGATCCTCGAGACTGCATATTACAGCCTCACCCAGTGGGATGGGCTGGAGGCGACGTGGAACGGCCTCGGCAATTACCGGACCCTTCTGCACAGCGCCGATTTCGGCAGCGTGATTCTGAACAATTTTCTGCTGCTGCTCTCAGTGCCGTTTGCCGTCGCGGTCCCCTTTTGTGTCGCACTCCTGATCTCCGCCGAGCCGCCCGGCTGGCGCTGGGCGAGAGCGCTCGTCTTCCTTCCGGCAACGCTCTCCTGGGTGGTGACCGGCATCGTCTGGCTGCGCTTCTTCTCTGCCGACGGCATCCTCAATCATCTGCTGACCGCTGCCGGCCTCGGCTTTCTGCGGATGGATCTCCTCGGCGATGTCCACACCGCCATCATCCCGATCGCGCTTACCTTCGTCTGGTCGCAGGTCGGACCGAATACGCTGATCTTCCTCATCGGGCTCGGCAGCATCGACACGCATGTGCTGGAGGCGGCGACGATCGACGGGGCAGGCTTGCTTCGCGCAGTCCGTCACATCATTCTGCCGCTGATGACCCGCTTCATCGTCTTTGTCACCATCATCACCCTGATTGCCGCCTTCACGGCTCTCTTCAGCCTCATCTTCGTGATGACGGGCGGCGGCCCCGGATTCAGCACAACCACGATGGAATTCTATATCTATCGACTGGCTTTCTCGCAGACCGATTTCGGCATGGGCGCCACGGTTGGGATCGTGCTGCTGATCGTGATCGCGCTCGTTTCCCTGCCGCTGATGGCCTTCTACCGTCGCGCAGCGGCGGCCACGTAATGAACCTGCCGCCGATCCGCGCCCGCTCTCTCGTCGACCGGGTGGTGCAGGCCATCGGGCAGGAGATTGTCGGTGGCCGCTTTGCGCCAAATGACGCCTTGCCGAACGAGGCGGAATGGTGCGAGCGCCTGCGGGTGAGCCGCAGTGTCGTGCGCGAGGCGCTGCGCGTGCTGGTGAGCAAGAATCTCATCACCATCCGCACGCGGGCCGGTGGGCGCGTGCGGGAGATGTCAGCTTGGAGCCAGCTCGACCCCGATATTCTCGCCTGGCGCGGCCGTGGCGGCGATCAGCGGACCTTTGCCAAGGAACTTTTCGAGCTACGCCGCGTGGTCGAGCCTGTGGCGGCTTCTCTCGCCGCCACCCGCATCACACCCGAGCAGCTCGGTGAGCTGCGCCAAGCCTATGAGGAGATGGTTGCGGCCGGCGAGGATACCGAGCAGTTTTTCGCACCCGATGTGCGCTTTCATCGTGTCATCGCAACCGCGGTCGGCAATTCCCTGTTCCGCTCGCTTGCCGACATGGTGACGGCCGCCCTTGACATGACGCTGCGCATGTCACTCGACGCGCCGCGTGGCCATCGGCAATCTCTGCCCCTGCACAAGGACGTGATGGAAGCCATCGCACGCCGGGATTCCGCCGCCGCCGCCGCCGCCATGCTGCATCTGGTGGATGGGGCGGAACGCGACGTGGCGGAAGCCCTGTCGGCGCGGACCGTGAAGCAGGCGGCGCGCATTCACCAACCTGCGCGGAGAGCGAAGAAACCGGCGAGGAAGGCATCATGAACGAAATAAGCGACTTCGCGGAGCTGCAACAGAATTTCTTCACGGCACTGATTTCCGACTGCCTCGATGCGGTGGGGCGGACGCGGCAGGCCATGCCTTCTCTTATTCGCCCGCTGGATGAAAGCCGCATCCTGGTCGGCCGTGCGCGCACCGCTGCTTTCATGGAGGTCTTCCATGTGGAGCCGGGCATCAACCCGTACGAGCTCGAAATGGAACTGGTGGACAGTTTGAAGCCGGGGGAGATTCCGGTCTTTGCTTGCAGCAATCCGAAACGCATAGCACCCTGGGGTGAGCTGCTTTCGACGGCGGCACAGGTCCGTGGCGCGGCGGGCGCGGTGATGGATGGCTGCGTGCGGGACATCACCGCGATACGCGCTATGGGTTTTCCGGTTTTTCACGGCGGCATCGCGCCGCTCGACAGCAAGGGCCGCGGCCGTGTGATGGCGATCGACGTGCCGATAGAATGCGCAGGTGTCGCCGTCTCCTCCGGCGATCTCGTCTTCGGTGATGCGGATGGAATTGTCGTCGTTCCCCAGGCAGTGGAGGCCGAGGTGCTGCGGCTGGGGCGGGAGAAGTTGAGAGGCGAACGCACCACACTCGCGGAACTGCGCGCGGGTGCCAGCTTGCGGAATGTCTATTCCCGCTATGGTATCCTGTAACAGACGGCTAAGCAGACGCCGCTGTGATGCGCATCCGGCGTGGCTTCCCCTTCATTCAGCACTGACTCCCCTGTGAATTCGATGGTGCCAGAGCGTGATTGCCGGAGGTGAGGTCACCGGAGGCGTGAATCACGCAGGGAAACAAAGCTGGAGTGTGATGACCTAAAATCATCACGCTCTAGCGCCAGCCGAGGGCGGGCGCGACGTGCGTCAGAATCGCCTCGATGACATGCGCATTATAGGCGACGCCGAGCTGGTTCGGGACGGTCAAGAGCAGCGTGTCAGCCTCGGCAATGGCTTCGTCCTTCCTTAGCTGCTCGATGAGGACGTCCGGCTCGGCGGCATAGCCGCGACCGAAGATCGCCTGGGTATTCTCGTCGATGAAGCCGATCTGGTCTTCCTCCTGGCTTCCGCGTCCGAAATAGGCGCGATCGCGATCATCCATCAGCGCGAAGATGCTGCGGCTGACCGAGACCCGCGGTTCGCGTTCATGGCCCGCCTCCTTCCAGGCGGCACGGAAGGTGCGGATCTGGGTGGCCTGCTGGACGTGGAA
>JASHVY010000184.1 GCA_030044345.1 Acetobacteraceae bacterium
AGCTCGATGCGCAGGAAGTGTGGGAGGAGATGGCCCGCAAGGGCCTCGCCGATGCAGCCCCAGTCTCCGGATCCGTCTCCGGATCCGCCTCCAGTCACGCCGCGCTCGCCTGCGATTCCTGCGACCTTGTCTGCACGCCGCAGGCGGCGGGGCCGCCACACTGCCCGCGCTGCGGCTCGGCCCTGCACCGACGCAAGCCGAACAGCATCACGCGCACCTGGGCATTCGTGATCAGCGCCACCATCCTTTACATTCCGGCGAATTACTTCCCGGTGCTCACCGTGATCCAGCTCGGCGCCGGCGCGCCGAGCACCATCCTCGGCGGCGTGCGCGAGCTGGTCGATGCGCGGCAATGGCCGCTTGCCGCGCTCGTCTTCACGGCCTCCATCGCGATCCCGCTGCTCAAGCTCGCCAGTCTCGCCGCAATGCTTCTCTGCACGCAATTCGGTTCGACCGGGTGGCTGCGCGAGCGCACCCATCTCTTCGCCTTCGTCGAATTCATCGGCCGCTGGTCGATGATCGACATCTTCATGGAATCCCTGCTCGGGGCTCTCGTGCAGTTTGGCGCGCTCGTCACGATCGATCCCGGCATCGGCGCGGTCTCCTTCTGTGCCGTCGTCATCCTCACCATGCTCGGTGCCGAAACTTTCGACCCCCGCCTGATGTGGGACGTCGCTGCGGCGCGGGCCTGATTCCCGGGTGTCCCGATTCCGAAGTCCGTGGCATTGGAATGCGGACGGAATCGGAACACTTGCTCTTTGTTTTCCGTGGCCGGCTTATCCTCTCCGTTCGTTGCGAAATGCGACGAACTTCGCGGGCAGGACACGAGCGGAATCCCGGCACTTCCGGGCGGCCGCGCCACCTCTCCGCCCTCCATCGGGGCGAAGCCATGGAATATCCTCTTCCCTCCTCGGCGCCGGGCAGCAGCTCGCGCTTCGCCAGAATCGCGAAGCAAATCATGCCGTTCCACATCTTTTGGTCTTCTTGACGGCCCCTGCCGGGGGACCCATCATCCGCCCGGGCTGAAACGGCGCGCGCGCCGATCCTGCGGCCCAATAAGGGAAAGTGGGAGGACATCATGACTTTGGGACCGACGGGATTGCTTCGGCGCCGTCCTTTTGTGCTTGGCGCAGGCGCGGCCGCGCTTGCCGCGCCGCACATCGTGCGCGCCGCAACGGGCAAGCACGTGGCCTATCTCACGCCCGGGCTCGATCTGCCGTTCTGGCGCACCCTCGCCAACGGGATCGCCGATACCGCCCAAAAGAACGGCGGCAGCTCCACCACCTATGACAGCCACAACAATGCCCAGACCCAGATCCAGAACGCGCAGGACGCGATCGCGCGCAAGGTGGACGGCATCCTGATCTCGCCGACCGACAGCTCCACCTGCCCCTCGGTGCTCTCGCTCGCCGCGAAGGCCGGCATCCCGGCGGTGATCGCCGATATCGGCACCGATTCGGGGGACTATCTCTCCTTCATCATCTCGAACAATTTCGAGGGTGCGTACGGCACCGGCAAGGTGCTCGCCAAGGTGATGACGGCGAAGGGCTGGAACACCGGCACGGTCGGCCTCGTCACCATCTCGCTCGCCCGCCTCAACGGCCAGAATCGCACCAAAGGCTTCATGAAGGCGATGACGGAAGCGGGCATCAAGCAAGGCGCGCTCTCGCAGATGCAGACCTATACCGCGGACGAGACCTTCCGGTTCGTGCAGGACATGCTGACCGCGCACCCGGAGATGCGCGGCCTCTTCATCGAGACCGACCAGCCGACCCTCGGCGCGCTCCGCGCCCTGCATGCGTCGCGGCGGGAGAACGATGTCGCGGTCGCGGCCTTCGACGGCATCCCCGAGTTCGTGCCGCTCATTCAAAGCGGCAGGATCGTCGCGGCCGGGATGCAGCAGCCCTATCTGATGGGCGTACGCTCGGCCGAGGCGCTCTTCACCCACTTCGCGGGCCAGACGCCGGCGAAGCAGGATTTGGTGCCGATCATGGTGGTGACCCCGGACAACATCAACAGCCTGCTTCCCGCCATCAAGAAGAACGTCTTCGGCACCGCCTGACCTTACGGCCGGACACGTCGCTTCGCCATGTCGCTCCTTGCGCTCACGGACATCTGGAAGCGTTTCGGGGCGACGACCGCGCTTGCCGGCGCCCGCTTCACCCTCGGCGCCGGCGAGGTGCATGCCCTCGTCGGTGCCAATGGTGCCGGCAAATCCACCCTCTCGCGGATCGTCTCCGGCCAGTTGCAGCCGGATTCCGGCAGCATCCTCCTCGAGGGCAAGACCATGCGCTTCGCCGGTGCAAGGGAGGCGATCCGCGCCGGCATCGCGATGGTGACGCAGGAGACCTCTCTCGCGCCCGATCTCTCGGTGCTCGAAAACATCATGCTGCCCCGGCTCGGCATGCCCGGAAGGCTCGATTGGCGCGCGATGCGGCGCGAGGCAAGGACTCTGATCGGCCGTCTCGGTGCGGAAGCCGGGATCGCGACCGGGGCGCGGGTGCAGGACCTTGCCATCGGCCAGCGCCAGATCGTCGAGATCCTCAAGGCGTTGGCACTCGATTCCCGCATCATCATCTTCGATGAGCCGACCGCGCCGCTTTCGCCGCACGAGACGGAGCGCCTCTTCGACATCATCCGCAATCTCGCCGCCACCGGTCACGGCCTCGTCTTCGTCTCGCACCGGCTCGAGGAGATTTTTGCCCTCTCGGACCGGGTGACGGTGCTGCGTGAGGGCCGCGTGGCCGCGGATGCGGTGCCGACGCGCGAGCTCACCCAGGGCGAGCTGATCCG
>JASHVY010000185.1 GCA_030044345.1 Acetobacteraceae bacterium
CCATGGGCGATACGGACGGGTTCGTGAAGATCCTCGCCGATGCGAAGACCGATGCGGTGCTGGGCGCGCATATTCTCGGCCCCGATGCCGGGACGCTGATCGCCGAGCTGGTCATGGCGATGGAGCTTGGCGCCTCGGCCGAGGATATCGCGATGACCTCCCACGCCCATCCGACGCTGAACGAGGCGATCAAGGAAGCGGCGCTCGCGGTCGATGGCCGGGCCATCCATCTGTAAGAGGATGGGGTCCAGGGCCTCAGGCCCTGGCGGGTCCAGGGCGGAGCCCTGGATTTTCTTTCCTTCGTGTCCTTCGTGATCATCTGAGCCGATGCGCCCGCTCGCGCTCACGATGGGGGAGCCGGCCGGGATCGGGGGCGAGATCACGCTCGCGGCCTGGCAGGCGCTGCGCGGCGAGGGGCCGGTCTTCTTCGCCATCGACGATCCGGCGCGGCTGGAAGCGCTCGCCGCCTCGTTCGGCTGGCGCGTTCCGGTCGCGGCGATTGGCGGGCCGGAGGAAGCGCCGGCGCGCTTCGCCGAGGCCCTTCCGGTTCTGGCATTGAAGCTCGCGGCCCCGGTGGTTCCCGGCAAGCCCGATCCACGCAATGCGCCTTCGGTGACCGGCGCGATCGAGCGCGCCGTCGCCCTCGTGCGCGCAGGGCGAGCGGCTGCGGTGGTGACCAACCCGATCAACAAGGCGGCCCTCTATGGGGCGGGCTTCGCCTATCCGGGCCATACCGAGTTCCTGGCCGCGCTGACCGGCGAAGATCAGCCGGTGATGATGCTGGTCGGGCCGGAGCTGCGCGTCGTGCCGGTGAGCGTGCATGTCCCGCTGCGCGCCGCGATCGCGATGCTGGATACGGCGCTGATCCTGCGCCTCGGGCGGATCACGGCGGCTTCGCTCGCCCGCGATTTCGGCATCGCGCGGCCGCGGCTCGCCGTCGCCGGCCTCAATCCGCACGCGGGCGAGGGGGGCGCGCTCGGCTCGGAGGACCAGGAGATCGTGGCGCCCGCGATCGCCGCCCTCGTCGCCGAGGGCATCGACGCCACCGGCCCCTTCCCGCCGGACACCATGTTCACGCCGGCGGCGCGAACGCGCTACGATGCCGCTCTCTGCATGTACCACGATCAGGCTCTGATCCCGCTCAAGACGCTCGACATGGCGCATGGTGTGAATGTCACCCTGGGGCTCCCGATCGTGCGCACCTCGCCCGACCATGGCACCGCCTTCGATATCGCGGGCCGCGGATGCGCCGACCCCGCGAGCCTGATCGCCGCCCTGCGGCTTGCCGCCGCCATCTCGAGATTGAGGGGCGCGGCGCGGCGTGAGCGCGCGGGATGAGCCCGATCCGTCTCGGCCTCAATGTCGATCACGTGGCGACGCTGCGCAACGCGCGCGGAGGCGTGCATCCCGATCCGCTGGCGGCGGCGGAGCTGGCGCTGGCCGCCGGGGCGGATTCGATCACCATCCATCTGCGCGAGGACCGAAGGCATATCCGCGATACCGATCTCGCGCGCATGCGCGAGCGGCTCGCCGCGCCCCTCAATCTCGAGATGGCGGCGACCGAGGAGATGGTGGCCATCGCCTGTGCTTCGCGGCCCCATGCCTGCTGCCTGGTGCCCGAGCATCGGACCGAGCTGACGACCGAAGGGGGGCTCGACGCGCTCGGCCAGGAAGTTTCGTTGCGCGGGCCGGTCGCGCGGCTGACCGAGGCCGGCATTGCCGTGAGCCTCTTCGTCGATCCCGATCCGCCCCAGGTCCTGGCCGCGGCGCGGCTCGGGGCCGCCGCCGTCGAGCTTCATACCGGGCAATATGCCGGGGGCGGGGAAGGAGAGCTCGATCGGCTGGCCAAGGCCGCCCGGCTTACGGCGGAGCTGCGCATCGCCTGCCATGCCGGGCACGGGCTCACCTTCGCCAATGTCGGTCCCGTCGCGGCGATTCCGGAAGTGGTCGAGCTCAATATCGGGCACTTCCTGATCGGCCAGGCGATCTTCGATGGGCTCGGTCCCGTGATTGCGAAGATGAGGCGGCTGATGGAGCAGGCCCGCGGCTAGTCATTTGTTCCTCGCGTGATTCAGACCTCCGGTGATTCCACCTCCGGTCATCACGCTTTGAAGCAGATCCGACCTGACCGGATCGCATGGCAGTTCCGGCGTAACGCCTTCCAATTCCCGGTTCTTCCCCATCGGTGGGGGACTATGGGGCGGCATGCGGCCGGGCTATAATTTCCAGGTCCCGGACGACCGCGCAATGCGGCGCATCCTCCCCTGACGGAGGCGGGGCGGGGGAAGAAAGGTCGCCTGCTTGCTGCCAACCGACATTCGCAATCCCGACTATTTCCACAAGGTCGTCGATTGCCAATGGGCCTGCCCGGCGCATACGCCGGTGCCCGAATATATCCGCCTCATCGCATCCCGCCGCTATGCGGATGCCTACATGCTCAACTGGGAGTCGAATGTGTTCCCGGGGATTCTCGGGCGCACCTGCGACCGCCCGTGCGAGCCTGCCTGCCGGCGCGGGCGGGTGGAGGAGGAGCCGGTGGCGATCTGCCGGCTCAAGCGGGTCGCCGCCGACTACAAGGGCGATATCCGTGCCCGCCTGCCGCGCGCGCCCGAGCGCCGCAACGGCAAGCGCATCGCGCTCATCGGCGCCGGGCCGGCCTCGCTGACCGTGGCGCGGGATCTCGCCCCCGAAGGCTACGAGATCGTGATGTTCGATTCCGCGGCCGAGGCGGGCGGCATGATCCGCAGCCAGATCCCCAAATTCCGCCTGCCCGAGACGGTGATCGACGAGGAGGTCGGCTATATCCTCGATCTCGGTGTCGAGACGCGCTTCGGCACGGCGATCGACAGCATGAAGGCACTGCTCGCGGAGGATTTCGACGCCGTCTTCGTCGGCAGCGGCGCGCCGCGCGGGCGCGATCTCGATCTGCCGGGGCGGCATGATGCGCCCGGCCATATCCATATCGGCCTCGACTGGCTCGCGAGCGTGGCCTTCGGCCATGTCGGCGGCATCGGCAGGCGCGTCGTCGTGCTCGGCGGGGGCAACACGGCGATGGATTGCTGCCGCTCCGCCCGCCGGCTGGGCGGCGAAGAGGTCACGGTGGTGGTGCGCAGCGGCTTCGCCGAGATGAAAGCCTCACCTTGGGAAAAAGAAGAGGCGATGGAGGAGGGGATCCCGATCCTCAATTTCCTCGTGCCCAAGCGGTTTCTCCATGAGCAGGGCGCGCTCTCCGGCGTCGTCTTCGAGAAGGTCGCGGCGGAAGAGGATGCGCATGGAAAACGTCGTCTCGTGCCGACGGGCGAGCCGGAGGTCGTGATTCCGTGCGATGACGTGCTGATCGCGGTCGGCCAGGAGAATGCCTTCCCCTGGATCGAGCGCGATTGCGGGATCGCGTTCGACCGCTGGGGCATGCCGGAGGTCGATGCAAGCACCATGCGTTCGACGCATGAAAAAGTGTTCTTCGGCGGGGATGCCGCGTTCGGGGCGAAGAACATCATCTGGGCCGTCGCGCACGGCCATGAGGCGGCGATCTCGATCGACCGGTTCTGCCGCGGCGCGGATATCACCGCGCGTCCGCCGCCTTTGGTCAATCTCGTCAGCCAGAAGATGGGCATCCACGAATGGAGCTATGACAGCGAGATCTCCAATGATCTGCGATTTCGTGTCCCGCATCGCGAGCACGAGGTCGCGCTCAAGGACATCGCCGCCGAAGTGGAGCTCGGCTATGACGAGGCGCTCGGCTTCGCCGAGGCCGAGCGCTGCTTCAATTGCGATGTCGAGACCGTCTTCACCGACCGGCTCTGTATCGAGTGCGATGCCTGCACGGATATCTGCCCGACCGATTGCATCACCTTCACGGTGAACGGCGAGGAGAAGACGCTGCGCGGGCGGCTCACGGTGCCCGCGGTGAACGGGGACCAGGCGCTCTATGTCTCGGGCGCGCTCACCACGGGACGGGTGATGGTGAAGGACGAGAATGTCTGCCTCCATTGCGGCCTCTGCGCCGAGCGCTGCCCGACCGGCGCGTGGGACATGCAGCGCTTCCTTCTGAAAATGCCCCTGGCAGGTGCCGCATGCTGCGACCGCTGAACGCCTGCAACGACTTCGTCGTCAAGTTCGCCAATGTGAACGGATCGGGCTCGGCGAGCGCCAACCGGCTCTTCGCCAAGGCGGTGCTGCGCATGGGCGTGCCGGCGACGCCGCGCAATGTCTTCCCCTCCAACATCGAAGGCCTGCCGACCTGGTACGAGGTCCGGATCTCGGAGGCGAATCGTCTCGCGCGCCATGGCGAGGTGCATCTCATGGTCGCGATGAACCCGCAGACCTGGGACAAGGATATCGGCGAGATCGCGCCCGGCGGGTATCTTCTCTATGATTCGACGAGGCCGATGCGCGCGGAGAAGTTCCGCCCGGATATCGTCGTTCTCGGTGTGCCGTTCACCGAGCTCTGCAACCGCGAATACAGCGATTCAAGGCAGCGCCAGCTCTTCAAGAACATCATGTATGTGGGCGCGCTCGCCGCGCTCATCGATCTCGACATCACCGAGATCGAACGGCTGATCGCTGAGCAGTTCAAGGGCAAGGAGCGGCTGATCGCGGGCAATCTCCAGGCGCTCCGGCTCGGCTGCGAGCATGCGCGAAAAACGCTCGCCTGCCCGATCGGGCTTCGTCTTCGCCGCGCCGATGCGGTGGGCGAGCGGATCTTCATCGACGGCAACAGCGCCGCCGCGCTCGGCGCCGTCTATGGCGGCGCGACCGTCGCCGCGTGGTATCCGATCACACCCTCGACCTCGCTCACCGAGGCTTTCCAGCGCCATTGCCGGCGCTACCGGACGGAGCCGGAAACGGGCCGCAACCGTTACGCGATCGTGCAGGCGGAGGATGAGCTGGCGGCGATCGGCATGGTGGTGGGCGCGGCCTGGAACGGCGCGCGGGCCTTCACCGCGACCTCGGGCCCCGGCATCTCGCTGATGCAGGAGACGATCGGGCTTGCCTATTTCGCCGAGATTCCGGCCGTGATCTTCGATGTGCAGCGTGCCGGCCCCTCGACCGGAATGCCGACGCGCACGCAGCAAGGCGACCTCCGGTCCACCGCCTATGCCTCGCACGGCGATACGCGCCACGTGCTGCTCTTCCCCGAAGACCCACACGAATGCTTCATGTTTGGCGCGCTTGCCTTCGATCTCGCCGACAGGCTCCAGACACCAGTCTTCGTGATGCTCGACCTTGAGATCGGGATGAACGAGCGGCTCACCGCCCCCTTCGCCTGGGATGATGCGCGGCGGATGGATCGCGGCAAGGTGATGAGTGCCGCGGATTTGGAGCGGGCAACCGATTTCGGCCGCTATCTCGATATCGACGGGGACGGCATTCCCTGGCGGACCTATCCCGGCACGCATGAGAGCCGGGGCGCCTTCTTCACGCGCGGCACGACCAAGGATGGCCACGCCCGCTATACCGAGGAGGGTGTGGCCTATGTCGCGAACATGCAGCGCCTGCTGCGCAAATTCGCGACCGCGCGGCGCCTGGTGCCGCCGCCCGTCATCATCCCGGCCGCAACGCCCACAAGCCGCGGGGCGATCTATTACGGCTCGACCAGCCCGGCTATGGATGAGGCCTGCGAGATCCTGGCCGAACGCGGCATCGCGCTCGACCGGATGCGGCTTCGCGCCTTCCCCTTCCCCGAGGACGTGTTCGATTTCATCGTCGCCCATGACGAGGTGTTCGTGGTCGAGCAGAACCGGGACGGGCAGATGCGGGGCCTCCTGATCGATGAGGGCGGCGTTGCTCCGGCCCACCTGCATGCCGTGCTGAGCTATGACGGCACGCCCATCACCAGCCGCTTCATTGCCGAGGCGATCGCGGCGGAAATCTCCACCGGAGATGCCGCGCG
>JASHVY010000186.1 GCA_030044345.1 Acetobacteraceae bacterium
GGTGATGGTGATCTGGTTCATAACAATCGGGCTGTTGGGCGCCGTCGAGATCGCCCGCCATCCCACCATCATGTTTGGGATCTGGCCCGGCTACGGCTTACGATTCTGCCTCCGGCATGGCTGGTTCGCATTCGTCTCCCTCGGCGCAGTGGTGCTGGCGGTGACGGGAGCGGAGGCCCTCTACGCGGATCTCGGGCATTTCGGCCGCAGGCCAATCCGCCGGGCATGGCTCTCCTTCGTGCTGCCGGCGCTCGTGCTAAGCTATTTCGGCCAGGGTGCGTTGTTGCTGCACGACCCGCGGGCGCTCCGCAATCCATTCTACCTGCTGGCGCCGCACATGCTGAGGCTGCCCTTGGTGGTGCTGGCGACGCTGGCGACCGTGATCGCGAGTCAGGCTTTGATTTCGGGAGCCTATTCGCTCACCCGGCAATGCCTGCAACTCGGCTTCCTGCCGCGGATGACGGTGAAGCATACAAGTTCCGTCGAAGAAGGACAGATCTACGTACCACAGGTGAATTCGGCACTGGCGGTGGGCGTACTGCTGCTGGTGCTCGCCTTCAAGACAAGCGACAATCTGGCGGCAGCGTATGGGATTGCGGTCACCGGTACCTTCATTTGCACGGCAATCCTGGCGATGGTTGTCTTCCGCCGCGCCTTCGGCTGGTCGCGCGCGGCGGCAGGGTTGACCTTCGGGCTCTTTCTGCTCGTGGACAGCGTATTCTTCGCCTCGAATATGCTGAAGCTGCCGGAGGGGGGCTGGGTGCCGCTGGTGCTCGCGGCTGCGCTGATGGCGCTGATGAGCACCTGGAAGCGCGGACGAGACCTGCTCTTCGCGCGCTGGCGCCAGGACAGCCTGCCCCTTGGCCCGTTCCTCGCCCGGCTGCCCGCTTCCCGGATCGTCCGTGTCCCGGGAATTGCCGTTTTCCTCACCGGCAACCCGGACTTCGTGCCTTCGGCATTGCTGCACAATCTCAAGCACAACAAAGTGCTGCACGAGAAGGTATTGTTCGTCACGGTCAAGACGCTCGACGTGCCGGAGGTCGAGCCGTCCGAGCGGGCAGAGGTGGAGGAGCTGGCGCCGGGCATCCACCGCGTTACCCTGCGCTATGGGTTCATGGAGAGCCCCAATCTGCCGCGCGCGCTCGAGGCGCTCAGGGCCGAAGGCATCGGCTTCGACCCGATGCAGGTGAGCTACTTCGTCGGCCGGGAGCTCCTGGTCTCGGGGACCGTGCCGAAGATGCCGTTCTGGCGGCTCTGGCTGTTTCTGGTCATGGCGCGCAACGCGGTACCCGCGACGGAATTCTTCCATATCCCCACCGACCGGGTCGTCGAGCTCGGAGTGAGAATCGCGATCTAGTAGATAGAGTATTATGAATCTTCTACCGCGCCCTGTGCGGTAAGCAAAATGCAGTAAGCAAAGAAGGAATCTCGTTCTTTCTTGAAAGAAAGAACCAAAGAACTTTTATCCTTTCATTCGCAGTCCTCAGCCAGCGCCTGGTCCGGAAAACGGAGAAAAGTCTTTTTGCTTCTTTTTCTTCAGAAAAAGAAGGCTCCTTCTTTCTGATCCTTCATCGAAGTGCGTAACGGCTTCCAAAGCGTGATGATTTTCGGTCATGCGGATCGTGCCTGACTGGAATCGGCGCACCCCGCCGACATGTCCGGGGTCCCCGAGCGGAGCGATCCAGGGGTGCCTCGAATCCGCTGGGCAAAACAACGAAAGAGCGTGCGGGTTATTCTGCGGCGGCAGTTGCGCCGATGGCCCGGTTGACGGCGGGAAGCACCTTTTCCGCCATCAGCGCCATCGAGCGGCGGGCCAGGACCGGATTCGCCCAGTCATGCCCGGCGTAGAGAAGAGTGCCGAAATCGCCGACGGTCTCACGAAAGGCGAGAATCTGATCGGTGACCCTTTCGGCCGTGCCGTAGAAGACCAGCTTCTCACAGACATCGTCGAGCGTTACCGCCCCGTCCGCAATCTCGGCCCGACTCCTGAGAAGATCGATACGGCCGGCCTCGGTCATCCGGGCAAGGACGTGGCGGTAGTGAGCGCGATACGGACTGTCCGGGGCCGTCGCATAGGTGCGCGCGGTCGCATCGTCAGCGGCGACGAAGATGCTTTTGGCGACCCGCCAGTTGGCGCGGAGCGCCTCGCGGCCGGCGTGGCGGCAGCTCTCTTCATAGTCGGGCCAATGGGTGGCAACCGATCCCGGCATCAGAAAGTCGGCTGAGATCACGCCCCAGTTCCGGGAGGCGGCTTCAGCGACGCCTCTGCAAGCGGGTGCCGTGGCAGTAACGACAATGGGGGGGTGTGGATGCTGCCAGGGGCGCGATGAAATGTTCTCACCGATTCCGGAAACAAAGGTGCCGGGGATGGAGAGAGCCTGGTTCGTGGCTTCGCAGGAAACCTTGTCACGCCATATGGCGAGCACGCGATCGATCGCTTCAATGAACCAGGTGTTGCGGTTGAGCGCAGCATCACCGACCATATCGACATTCGCCGGCAGGCTGCCTGGGCCGATTCCGAAGATCAGCCTGCCATCGAACAAATGATCGAGCATCGCGATCTGCGCGGCCGTCGCTGCCGGGTGGTTCGGCAGATCGGCGCTTCCGATACCGAGGCGAATCCGCCCGGTCGCCTCTGCGAGAGTGGCAAGGAAAAGGGCACGGGAGAGTACGCTCTCGGCCTGGGCGGTGGCATATTCGCCGACATAGGCCTCCCGGAAACCAAGTCGATCGGCAAGGATCAGCGCTTCGCGATCCTCGCGCAGCGACTGCCGCCAGCCCTTGCCGGGGGGATGAACCGGCATGGTGAAGAAGCCGAGTTCCATGGCTGTTTCGCCTCCCCTGATCGAGCATTCTTCCGTCGCGTGCCGGACCCCGCAGTTTTCTTCCCGCCGGCCAGGAGGGATTCCGATACCGGCAGAAAGAAAAAAGCTTACCTCCGAACCAGCATTTTTCGCATTATTTCTTCTGTAGCCAGTCATCAAGCCAACGCGAGGTTCTCAGACACGCTCAGTGCAAATATTGTCGGATCGCCCCTCTCCGAGGCACTGAACACTCTTGTGTTATCGCCTTTACACGCTAAGGTTGACGCCGTTGAGAAAAGCCAGGTGCAATCCATGGCAAAGAGGAGGCTTTGGCGGCAGCGTATAGGGCGCTGCTACCAAGGGGAGAGAGGTCGCATGCTCGGCGATGGCACATCATGTGCCGCGCCGGGAAGGGATTCCGCGGTATCTGCGGAGGCCCTTTCGTGATCTCGTGTGCGGAATGCACGCTCAGGCGCAAGACTCTCTTCCACCCGATGACGGGGCGCGATCTCGCGACAATCGATCATATGAAGCGGGAGGATGTGGCTGTGCCGGCGGGCAAGGACCTCATCCGCCAAGGCGGGCGGGTGGACAATTTCTATACGCTCTACGATGGATGGGGACTGCGCTATCATCGCTTGCAGGACGGCTCGCGGCAGATTCTGGACGTGCTTCTGCCGGGGGATATGGCCGGCCTGACAGGAGTTTTGCTCGGGCATAGCGCGCATTCCGTGCAGGCCCTCACCGCCGCCAGTTTCTGTGTACTCAATGGAGACGCATTGCCCGGCATGTTCCGGAAGAATCCGGAACTGGCGCTGGCGTTGATCCGAACCTGTCTTGCAGATGCGCGGCGCGCGGATCTCAGGGCGACCATGCTGGGGCGACTCAATGCGGCTGAGCGCGTTGGCTACTTCCTGATCGAGCTCTACGATCGGCTTCGCCGGCGCGGCATGGTGGCTCGCGGTGGCGCATGTCCTTGCCCGCTGAGGGGGGTCGATATCGCAGACGCGGTGGGCCTTTCGCGCGTACACGTGATGCGCGCGTTCAAGGAGCTGCGCGACGAAGCGCTGCTCCAGCGCGAACGTGGCAATCTGCTCATTCCCGACTTTGCGAGGCTCGCAGCTTATACCGGCTATACAACGATCTCGCGATCCGGGAGGCTTGCGATCCTGTAGCTTTCTTGAGGCATCCCATCTTG
>JASHVY010000187.1 GCA_030044345.1 Acetobacteraceae bacterium
ACGCATCGATGCCAACAATGTTCAGCGCTCTTCTGTGGTGCCTTCTCTGCAATCGGCGCGTGGGGTGGTGAAGAACGATACGGACATCGCTTTGTTGAGCGGCTCTTCGCCTCGATCACCCAGTGATTCTCCGCCCTGCTGACCGTGTGAACGATCACGGTCGGGCGGAACGGCCGGACACTTTTCTGTGCCATGGCTCGTGCGGACACCCCGTTAACGCCAGGCGGGGTTCTCTGATGGTCGACATGCAACTTCCTAAACGACGATCCTGGCACGATCCCCGCAACTTCGCTGGCGTGCCGCTGCTCGTGGTTTTGGCGGCCATCTGTCAGCTATCGCCGGGTCGTGGCCTCGATGTCGGAGGCATCAGCATCCTGCTCACCTCGGCGACACCGCTCGTTATCGCGGCGATCGGCCAGACACAGATTGTGTTGGCCGGAGGCCAGGGACTCGCAGCCGGATCGACCGCTCTCCTGGTCAACGCACTGGTCATCACCCATGTGAGCCAGAACACCAGTTCCATAATTCTCTGGTCGTTCCTTGGCATCCTGATCGGGGGCGCCATCGGCGCGGCCAACGGCCTCCTCGTGGGCTTCCTGCGATTGCCGTCGACCGCCGTCACGCTCTCCACGAGCTTCATTGTGGGCGGCGTAACGCTCGGGCTTGCTGACGCGGCAGCGGTGGCGCCAGTGGAAAGCCAGACGCCGCTCGAGCTGCTCGGCACCGCCGCGCCTATCGCGATCATCGCGGTACTGCTGGCAGTCTCGCTCGTCCTCGACGGGGGAGGCATCGGCCGCCGCATCCGGGCTGTAGGCCAGGATGGCTGGAGCGCCATCGACCGCCGTGACGGTGTTTGGGTAACACTGGCGTATGTGATCGCCGGCCTGGGCTATGGAATCAGCGGCGTTCTGGAGGCCGCCCAGACCGGCCCCACCGATCCCCTCACCGACGGATTGTCTCTGGCCGAGATCTATGCCGCCGTCGTGCTCGGCGGCTCGGTGCCCTACGTGCGGCAAGGCAGCACCTTCGGGGCTGCGATAGGCGCGCTCTTCATCGGCGAGATGAGCTATGGGGCCTCTCTGCTCGAATTGCCAGACTATACGGCACCTATTCTCGTCGCCGCTCTTCTGCTGGCCGGCCTCTGGCGAGCGGGAGCGGGCGTCGGAAAGACTGTCCTGCTTGAACCTCCGGCCGTCCCCATCACTCGCCTTCCCATCGTCTGGTTTACTCTGTCCATCTTCTGCGCGGTGCTGGCCATCATCGGCCATGCGAGCGCCCTCTTCCGAATCGATCCGTTGATCCTGGGGTTCGCTGGCCTGCTGGCACTGGCGGAGGCCAGCGTGGTTGTCACCGGCCATTTCGACATGTCTCTACCCGCCATAACCGCCTTCGCTGGAGCAGCCTGTGTGGCGCTCAGCGGAGGGTTCGACGGCCCCCTCGTCTGGCTCATCCCCGCTCTTCTCGCCACCGGCACCGCAGTCGGCATCGCCAACGGCGCTTCGAGTCTGGTTCTGAGGGCGCCCAGGGTCCTGGCGACTATCGCTACAAGCCACCTGCTCGAAGCCGCCTCGGCGATAATCGCAATCACCGCTCCCTACGGTTTCGCGCCGTCGAGCCTGATGACGTTCATGAACACGACGTCGTCGAATCCCGCACCGGCTCTGTATTGCCTGGCTGTCATGCTCGGCCTGGGGCTCTCTCTGGCTGCCCTGCCGACCGCGTCCCGCTGGCTGCGACGCCTGACCGGCGACTCCTCGGCCCAGGAGGCCCGCCAGGTGGCGCCGATCCTCCATGCTTTCGCCGGCTTCCTGGCGGCGGCGGTTGGCATCATGCTCGCAGGCTATGGGGGCAGTTCTCCAGCCTCAGCGACCGATCCGTTTACGCTGCCAAGCCTCCTCGCCATCGAACTCGCGGGCTTCACGATTGGTCGCCGTGGGGGCAATCCCTGGATGCTGGTCCTCTCCGTTCCCCTGGTGGTGGGGCTCGATACGCTGATGGTGGCTCTCGGGCTGAGCTATCCGGCACGCGTCGTCATCATGGGCAGCCTGCTATTTGCCTCGATCGTCATCCAGGGTCTGGACGTCCTGGTGATATCGGCTATTCGCCGTCCACCAAGACCACTGTCACCACTGCCGGACGAGTAGGCGGGCCATGAGTGACACTGCCGAGATGGGCAAAAAGGTGAGGGGGGCGCCGACGCTGCGTGTTCACCACGAATAGCGGCCACGCCGAACCGCGTTGTCACGTTAACCCCGCATACGCAGCGTGAAATCGACGATGATCCGGCCGCGGCAGTCATGCGGTACGTTGGGCGCATATCTCCTGACGGCATTGTCACATTAGATCAATATGGCTTCTGGTGGATCGGGGCACCCCGGTGCGAAGCGATCCGCCAAAGCCCAAGAGAAAGACATGAAATTGATCGAGAAAACAAAGTGAGCGTGATGATCTAATCATCACGCTCTAATGTCGTTCGAGCCACGTGATTTCCAAGGGACAATGCCCAAAGGTTATGCTGCCTACTGCACGCACGTCTCCTGCGGCCGGACATTGAAAGCCTTCGACCTGATCGTCCGGCAGGTGGCGGCTGTCATTAGGCTCCATCGTAGATGGAAGTGACCATGGATAAACCTGTGAGCGGACAAAATCCTTGCGCCTGACTCGGCTGCAATCGCCGGTTGGAAAAGGACTTCGAGGCAACTACCGCTTTCCTCTACGCCACCTCCGTCCTGCTGCTGACCCGGTGACTGGCACGTTACGGATGAGTTCAGAGTCAGACTCTGAGGGTGGAGCTCCCGGTTTATCTTGGGGGGAAGGCTCAGAGATTGACGGCGTTCCTTATTCCGCAGCAATCCGCGATTTAGCCGCTGTTTCCTTGTTCCAGTGTCGATACCAGTCTGCTGGAAAAGCACGCGCCGCTGCGTCGTTGTCGAGAGCAGGGCGATAAGGTCGGCCATGGGAACGCGTGATCGACGCGAGTTCCGAGAGCCGTGCCGCAGCCTCCTGCCTTGCCGCGTCCCGCCGTGCCGGCTCGTGCGTTGCCGCCGCATCACGCCAGATCGAGCGGCCCGCAAGAAAGCCGGAGGCACCCGCCTCGCTTGCAATCCGCACCTGCTCACGGAAAGCGGCATAGCCGACGCCGGCGGAGAGGATTACCCACGGTCGGCCGCCGATTTGGGAATCGAGCTGTCGGCAGGCGGCCAGCGCTGCCGATTTCTCCTCTTCACTGCCGACATCCCCAGGGAACTCGACCTTCAGCATATCGGCCCCCAAAGTGGCTGCCTCCGCGGCCGACTCAATAATTCCGGCCACCCGTCGGCGCCGCCAGATCGCGCTGCCGCTTTCCTCACCTGGGAGCGGGTACCAGATCGGCTCGACCACGAGCGGCAATGAGAGCTCTGCACACTGATCCACCAGGCTGCGCACGACGTCGCGTTGGTGCTCAGCGGTTTCGCTATCAGGGCGGAAAAACCAAAGCAGCTTCAGTACATCGGCCCCTATCATCTTCGCCTGCCACGCGCTCCACCCCTCGCGCAGCCGAGTGCGCCGGGCTCCGGGCGGGATCTGGTAGTCCTCATTCTCGATGCTAGCCATCATTCCGACGCTACCGGGCAGGGCACGCGAGGCAATCGCCTGCGCAAGGCCGAATTCCGCATCGAGCAGAAACGCGCTGACTTCGGGTGCGAGCGCCCGAATCAACTCGATCTTTCCGGCGACGGTTCGGCGGTGGTCCACTGTCTTCGGGTCCGGATCGAGCAGCGCCTGGAAGTCGGAAAGATGATCGAGGGCGCAGATCAGGAAGAATCCATCCGCTGTGGTCACACGCTGGAAGCTTCTGATTTTGCCGGGGTCGGTCGTGGTCGATTGGCTGGTCATGCTCTTCTCATCTCCTGTCGGGCACTGCGGCCGGAAGGTCGGTTAGGGGGTATCCGCGCTCGTCCTTTGCTCGGCCGAGCATCAGCATCGTTCCTGCAACGAAGGTATCGCCGAGACCAATCGTGCTTGCCGGTCTTGGCAGCCATGGTGCGGGGCAGGAAACAGCATACCAGCCCTCCTCCTCGGCGAAGGCAGGATGCGGCAGGCGAAAGCTCGCTCCTTGTGGAGGCGCGTCCGGCACGATTGGCTTCCCGTGCGCGGCGCGGCTCGCCGCCAGCAAACAGCCGGCGAGCAACGCCTGCTGTTCGCGCCATGGATCACCGCGCGTCATTGTCAGCGCCCAATCGTCAGCGTGGATGGCAATCCGCTGTACGCCGAGTATTTCTGCCAAATATCTTGCCTTGGTGTGAACGGAGTCTGGCCCTGGCAGGAGCGAGAAGAGCTCATTGTAGTTCATTCCGAGCGAGGTGAAACGGCCAGAGAGGCCGTCGATCACGGATTGACGATGAGATCGGTTCGGAAAATCGCCGAGCTCGAGATGAATCACGGCAAGCCCGGCATCACGCCAGCTCTTGGCAATTTCGCTTGCTTCAGCAAGCGTTGCTTCGAGCTCGTCTGCCGGGATCGCATTGAAACCGGCAAGGATTCCGCAAGCCGCGTCACCGGCGAGGCTCCGGCTGGCGCTGACAAAGTACGGATCTCTGTCCATCCCGTCATCGGCGAAGCGAACGATCACACGGGTCGAGCGCGGCGGCACGATGCCTGCCACGGCACGGTCTCGAACATACTCGACAATGATATGCGGGGCCTTGCCCCGCGCATGTTGCGGTGGAAGGACACCGGCCCGTACCAGCCCATGTTCCATTGCGATCATGATGTCCGGGTGAAGCAAGGCGATCTGCTCCTTGGTTCGATCCTGAAGCGCCATAAGAACGGGTGCGCCGAGCTGAGCGAAGGTATAAGCAGCCTGGGCAGCAGTGCCACCGAGACTTCTTCTGCTACCGAGCTTGTCCGCCAACGGTGGTGTCTCGACCGAGCGGGAGAGCAGTTCGCCGCCGACCCCCGCCTCGGCACGCCGCAACAACTCTCGCCCGAGCAGCACGGCATCGGGGTCGAGACTGGCGAGCAGCACAGGCACGATCTCGTCCAGAGTGACCAACCAGTCAATGCAGGCGCAGAATCCGGAAAGGATGAGACGCGATCTGGCGGCCACGCGACGCAGGCGCGCGGCGGATTCGCCATAGGCCTGGCTCCAATCGGGTTCGGCGATCGGCTTCATTCTTTCACCGCCCCCTGGGTCAGGCCTTCGATAATCCGGCGCTGGAAGAACAGTACCAGAAGCACGAGAGGCAGGGTCACGACCACGGAAGCGGCAGCGATATCACCCCAGGGAACGTAGTAGAGATTCGTAAAGTTGGCGATCCCAACAGGAACGGTCTGGTGCGCGATGGTGGAGGTCAGAGCAAGCGCAAACATGAATTCGTTCCAAGCCGCGATGAAGGCGAGCAGGCCGGTCGTGACCAGACATGGCAGTGAGAGGGGAATGATGATGAGGAGCAGGCTGCGGAATGGGCCGGCGCCATCGATCCGTGCCGCTTCGTCAAGCTCCTCCGGGATTGTCTGGAAATAGCCGAACAGGACCCAGATCACCAGCGGCAGGCCGAGAGCGAGATAGATGATCACCAGAACCATATACGTATCGAGCAGCCCGAGAATCGAAGCAAGAAGATAGAGCGGCCCGACGATGGCAATTTGCGGAAACATTGAGACAGAAAGAATGAGCCCGAGCAGCCCAAAGCGCCGACGCATCTTCAGCCGCGACAGCGCATAGGCGGCCATTGCCCCGAACGCGAGGCAGAGAAACGTCGTGGAGAGCGCGACGATGGTCGAGTTGAGGACGTAGAATTGAAAGTGCTTGACAAGGAAGATATTGAGAAAATGCTGCAGGATGAATGGGTGGGGGATGAGGCTCGGCGTCGGACTGACCAGGGCGCGGTCGAGCTGGAATGAGGTCGAAATCTGCCACAGGAAAGGCCCAGCCGACCAAAGGACGATCGCCGTCGCGCCGGCAAGAAACAACGCGTTCTGAGCCCCGTTTCGTCTGTGCCCGACTTCAGCCATTTTCAGATCGTGGAAGGATCATCAGCGTCCCTGCCGGCGCATGCCGCGCACGATCAGGATGCCAAAACAAAACGCGATCAGCACTTCGGTCGCGAACATCGCTGTCGAAAGTGCCGAGCCGTAGCCGAACTCCAGAGCGGAAAAAAGCGTCTTGTAGGTGAGGGTGGAAAGCACTTCGGTCGAGTCTGCCGGGCCGCCGCCCGTCAGCACATAGACAAGATCGAAGATCCGAAATGCGTCGAGCGCACGGAACATCGCCGCAATCAGCAATATCGGCACGAGCATGGGCAGGCGCACATGCCAGAATGTTTGCCATGCTCCCGCGCCGTCGATGCGGGCGGCCTCCTGAAGAGAATACGGAATCGTCTGCAATCCGGCCAGAAGAAGCAGCGCCATGAACGGCGTCGTCTTCCACACGTCAGCGAAGATGATCGTGCCGAGCGCGGTATTCGGCGAGCCGTACCAGTCGATATTGCCGCCGATCAGGTGCAGGGAACGGAACGCCCAGTTCACCAATCCGTTCTGGCCATCGAACAGCCAGCCAAACATCTTGGATGTGACCACAGTGGGCATTGCCCAAGGGATCAGCATGGCCGCCCGCACCAGCCCGCGCCCGGTGAACCGTTCCACCAGAAGCAGTGCCATGCCAAGCCCGATCGCCGTCTCCGCCAGGGTGGAGATGGCGGTGAACTCCAGCGTGTGGCGCCATGCGCCCCAGAAATCGGGATCCGTGGCAAGCAACCGGTAATTGAGCCATCCGACGAACCGGTCCTCCCGCGTGGAGAGCGTCGTGTTGTGAAGCGAAAGCCAAAATCCGTCCAAGATCGGATAGACGGACACGGAACCGAGAGAAATCGTGGTTGGCAGCAAAAGCAGCAGCGGTGCCCAATCGACCCGCCGGCCTCGAACGATGGCCAAGCTCGGCGCCGCTGTGCGAAGGGTACTACCGATAGCGACGGGCCTGGTCATGAAGAAGAGTTTTCACCTCCCTCATGAAGCCACGATAGCGGCAATCCTGTCCTTTGCACCGGCAAGCGCCTGTTTCACATTTCCATCAGCGAGCGCCCGCGACACGGAAGACTGGAGAACCAGTGTCACCTGGGCGTATTTCGGTGTCACCGGGCGCGGTGTTGCGCCAAGGAATACCGGCTTCAGCTTCTGCATAAAGGGCTGACTCTGGGCCAGCTTCGGATCATCGAAGACATCAGGCCGCGTTGGCGCAAGTCCAAGCTCGGTCGCGAAATGGAGTTGCGTAGCCGGCGAAGACATCCAACGCACGAAATCGATTGCTGCTTCTCGATTCTTCGTCGATGCGTTGACCCCGTATTGATAGCCGCCAAGACAAGCCGCGCTTCGCCCACCTGGAAAATGAGGCAGCGGCGCAACCCCGACCTTGCCGACAACCGAGGACACCTTTGGATCCTGTGCGATCGTGTAGACATAGGACCAGTTGCGAAGAAACATGGCCTGCCCACCCGTGAATGGCCGACGCGAAGGCTCCTCATCCCAGCTCAAAACATCCTGCGGACTGATCTTGTAGCGGTTGATTGTGTCACGCATGAATTGTACGGCCTGAACGGATTTATCGTCGTCGATCATAACGGTCTTGCCGTCCGGCCCGAGAATCGCGCCATTGTTCGAGCCGACGAATTCGACCAGATCACAGACGAGCACCTCGGCCTGTTTTCCCTGCCAAAGGAATCCGAACCGGGCGTGACCCGACTTCTCGGCCGCCTGTGCAAGGCTGACCAGTTCATCCCACGTTTCTGGCACCGCCTCGTTGCCGAGCAGATCGGTTCGATAGTAGAGCATTCCGGAGTCGATGAACCAGGGCAGGGCTGTCAGTTTTCCGCCCCAAGTGCAAGCTTGGACGACGCCGGGGAAATACTGCTTACGCACATCCGCGCCGAATTCCTGGTCGAGTGGAAGCGCCCAGCCTGCGCCGGCGAACTCGGCAATCCAGATTACGTCCTGGGTGAATACGTCGGGCGAGCCGCTCTGGCGTGCAAGCTGCTGCACGAGAAGCTGATGCACCTCCGTTGAGGCGCTCGGCGGCGGCAACTCGACATAGGTGACGTGCACGCGGCTTTGGCTCGCGTTGTACATTTCTACGACCTGTGCCACCGTCTCCTTGCCGAAGAATTTTGCACTCGCGAAGGCAATTTCGGTACGCGAGGCGCCGCGGGCGCCGTGTGAGCCGGTGAAAGCGGCAACGCTGCCAAGCGCGACACCGCCGAGGAAAGCCCGCCGCCCCGGCCGCGGCTTGGGGAGCAGTTCCGCCACGGCCCTGCTCCCAGGTTCTGTCTTGGACATTCGACCACCCCATTTTACCGTTTCATGCGGTATTATGCGTCTTTCTGCACGAATGTTGACAATAGGAGCATGATTAGGCAATTGTCAAGCATGAACACGCATTCCTTGGCGCCTGAATCGGATACAGCCTTGCCGACCGAACCTGCCCCGCATGCTGAAGCCGTCAATTTCGCCTTGCCGGCCGGCCGACGCAGCGCCCTGATTCGGTTCGTGCTGGAGCGGGGCCAGGCCACGGTTCTCGAATTGTGCCAGCGCTTCCAGGTGTCACCCGACACAATCCGGCGTGATCTCGAACTCCTGGCGCGTCGTGGCCTGCTCAGCCGTACGCATGGTGGTGCCGTTGCAGCAGAGCCGCTGGTCGGGGCCGATGCGCCTTTTACCTCTCGATTGAATGTCAACCGCGACGCCAAGCTGCGCATTGCCCGCGCGGCGGCGCACCTGATCGCGGATGGTGAGACGCTGATCGTGAACGGCGGTTCAACAACGCTGGCCTTCGCGCGTGAGCTCGGCACCATGAACGGGCTGACCGTGGTTACCAACAACCTTGGCCTGCCCGCCGTCCTGCCGCCGAACGCGGTTCGAGACATCTACCTGCTCGGCGGACAAGTGCGCATCGAATCGCAGGTCACGCTCGGTCAGGTGGCCTTCGCCGGCACCGGCAGCATCCATGCGGACACGGCTGTGATCGGCGTCGGGGGCATCTCACCTGCCGGCTTATCGACCACGTTGCTCGCCGAGGCATCGATGATCGCCGCCATGATCGCCGCATCGCGGCGCGCGGTCGTGCTCGCCGATGCGAGCAAGTTCGACCATAACGCCTTCGCCCACATCGCCCCATTAGGCCCGAAGCAAACCCTGGTTAGCGATAAGCCACCGCCGCTGGAGCTGGCGCAGGCTCTAACCGATGCAGGCGTGGATATGATCGTCGCCGCGGCCTGATATAGGCGGCTCTCCGCGCGCCACCGGCAGCAGTGGAAAGTTCATAGGTACGGCACAGGCAGTTGCTGCGCCCGGACGAAAAGTGCTTTCGTGCTTGCATTCCCCAGGCGCACCTTCGTGTCCGCGACTCGGGGACTGGAGTCATCGGTTGTGGAGCTTGAATCTGAGACGGAACGGCTGTACGCCCAGCGCGCGGGCGATGATCCCGTCACCGCGGACGGGTCAGCGAACGTAGTAGCCGAGTTGCGGGCCAGCATCCTCGGCAAGCTCACCTCCCATGTCGCCAAGCGGCGGACCACCGCCACCGAGCGGGACTGGCTGCTGGCGACGGCCACCGCAGTGCGCGACATCGCCGTCGAGCGCTGGCTCGCCAGCATCGACGCCGCCTACAGGCGGGGAGAGAAGCGGGTCTATTACCTCTCGCTCGAGTTCCTGATCGGCCGCTTGCTGCTGGACAACCTCAACAATCTCGGCATCACCGCCGCTGTGCGAGCGGCACTCGCCGATCTGGATGTCGATCTCGATCGGCTCTGCGCACGCGAGCCGGAGGCCGCACTCGGCAATGGCGGCCTTGGGCGACTCGCCGCCTGTTTTCTCGAAAGCATGGCGAGCCTCGGCATCCCCGCGCACGGCTACGGCATCCGCTATGATCACGGCCTGTTTCGCCAGGTGCTGAAGAATGGCTGGCAGCAGGAATATCCCGAGGAGTGGCTCGCGCTCGGCAACCCCTGGGAATTCAAGCGGCCGGAGATGCATTATGAGATCGGCTTCGGCGGCACTATCGAGGCATCTTCGCCGGCCGAGGGGCCGGCGAGGTGCTATGTCTGGCATCCTGCGGAGACCATCGAGGCGGTCGCCTACGACACTCCGGTGGTGGGCTGGCGCGGCAGACGGGTGAACACGCTCCGGCTTTGGTCCGCCCACCCGACCGACCCGTTGCGCCTCGATGCCTTCAACACCGGAGACCATGCCGGTGCGCTCGCGGAGCAGGTGCGCGCGGAGGCCATCTCCAAGGTCCTCTATCCCTCGGATGCGACGCCGGCTGGGCAGGAGCTGCGGCTCCGGCAGGAATATTTCTTCGTCTCCGCTTCGCTGCAGGACCTTGTGCGGCGCCATTTGCAGACCTTCGGCCGCATCGATTCGCTCGCCGAGAAGACAGCGATCCAGCTCAACGACACCCATCCCGCGATTGCCGTTGCCGAGCTGACGCGTATCCTGGTCGATTTGCACGGGCTCGCGTGGGAGGCGGCGTGGCGCATGGTGCAGGCGATCTTCAGCTACACCAATCACACGCTGCTGCCGGAGGCGCTGGAGACTTGGCCGGTCCCTCTGATGGAACGGCTCCTTCCGCGCCATGTGCAGATCATCTTCATGATCAACGCGCTGCTTCTGGGCGAGGTGCGCGCCCAGCATCCGGATGACGACCAGATGCTCTCCAGCATCTCGCTGATCGACGAGCACGCCGGCCGGCGGGTGCGCATGAGCCATCTCGCCTTCCTCGGCTCGCACCGGGTCAACGGTGTCTCGGCGCTGCACACCGAGCTCATGCGCAAGACGGTGTTTCATGATCTGGCCGCGTTCCGGCCCGGGCGGATCGTCAACATCACCAACGGTGTCACCTTCCGCCGTTGGCTCCACGAGGCCAACCCGAAACTGACCGCGCTCCTGGTCGAAGCGATCGGACCGGGGGTACTCGACCATGAGGAGGCGCTGGCCAGGCTCCGTCCGCTCGCTGCCGACGCGGCATTCCAGCAGCGTTTCGCGGCAGTGCGCCGGAACAACAAGCAGACGCTCGCCGAGCTGATCCACCGCGAGCTGGAGATCCGGGTCGATCCGGCCGCCCTGTTCGATGTGCAGATCAAGCGCATCCACGAATACAAGCGCCAGTTGCTGAACATTCTGGAGGCGATCGCGCTCTATCGCGCGATTCGGGCGTTGCCGATGAGTAGCTGGACGCCGCGGGTCAAGCTGTTCGCGGGCAAGGCGGCGGCGGGCTATCATCAGGCCAAGCTGATCATCAAGCTGGCGCATGACGTGGCCCGGGTGATCAACAGCGACCCGACCGTGCGGGACGTGCTCCGCATGGTGTTCCTGCCCAATTATTCGGTGAGCCTCGCTGAGGCGATTATTCCGGCAGCGGATCTCTCAGAGCAGATCTCGACCGCAGGGATGGAGGCATCCGGCACTGGCAACATGAAGCTCGCCCTGAACGGGGCGTTGACCATCGGCACGTTGGACGGCGCCAATCTCGAGATCCGCGAACAGGTGGGGGCGGAAAACATGTTCATCTTCGGCCTGGAGGCGGAGGAAGTGGCCGAGCGCCGCCGCGCCGGG
>JASHVY010000188.1 GCA_030044345.1 Acetobacteraceae bacterium
GAAGATGTATTGAAAACGGTCATCCGCGAAGGCGAGGAGATGTGGCGAGACGTGGCGTCGCACGCGCGCACGGACGCTGAAAACCGGCACGGCTGGCAAAGACAGGGCGAAACGATTCGAGCCGCGCTCTTCGGTCCCTAGAAAAGGTTATGAACCTTCTACCAAGCCCAATGCAATAAACAAAATACGGTAAGCAAAGAAGAGAAGTTGTTCTTTCTTGAAAGAAAGAACCAAAGAACTTTTATCCTTTCATTCGGAGTCCACAACCGAACGCGGACCGCATCGGGACGCCTGCTCTTTGTTTTCCGCGGCCTGCTTATTCTCTCCGTTCACCGCGAAATGCGGCGAACTTCAAGGGCAGGAGATGAGGTCCTTTCTGTAATCTGGTGAATTGCCCTTGGTTCTTGTCCGATCCTGTCGTAATTTGAGATTGGCGAAGATAAAGACGGCAGACGCGATTTGGCTTGCTTTGGACCGACATCGTCCGGTTGCCCCCCAACCTTTCTGGACCCGTTCGAATACCGCAAACGGTTTTCCGTTGGGGCGGAAACCAACTCAGTGCCCCGCAAACGAGACTGTTGCCATCGGGCTTCGCGATGGCTGTCGTCCACTCCGGATTGGGAAACTTGTCCGGTCGCCGAGAGATGTCGGTTTCGGTCATCAGCCACGATAAGCGGAGATCTCCGTTGGAACGAACTGAAAAATTGACCGCCGGTCTTGATTTGAAACAGATGGTCGGTATCGAAATCGGCCCCCTCGACAAACCCATCGTCAGGAAACGAGATGGAGAGGTCATTTACGTCGATCATACCGACACAGCATCGTTAAGGGAGAAGTATAGGAATGATCCCTATGTCAATAGCACGGCGATCGAGGAAGTCGATGCGATTTGGGGAACCAAAACTCTTCAGGAAGCGATCGGGTCAACTCACAAGGTTGATTACATTATCGCTTCTCATGTCATAGAGCATGTTCCGGATCTGATTACCTGGCTTGAGGAACTGCATTCGGTGCTCAAGCCCACCGGCGAGGTACGGCTTGCTGTGCCGGATCGGCGCTTCACTTTCGATTATCTGCGACGCGAAACCACGCTCGCCGACATTCTCAGTGCCTATTTGGCACGCCCACGCATGCCGATGCCGGTCTCCATCCTGGATTTCGTACTCAATGCAACACCGGTAAGCAATGTCGATGCGTGGGAAGGGAAGCTCGATCCCGCCCGGCTGCAACCGGAAAGAACGGTCGATGACGCATTGAGCCTAGCACGAGACACTCTTCAGAACGGAATCTATCATGACGTTCACTGCTGGGTATTCACGCCCCGGTCTTTCGCCGACCTGTTTGCCAGGGCAGGAGAGGCTGGCCTGATCCGGTTTGCATGCAACACCTTTCACGACACAGAACGTTATCATATCGAGTTCTTTACTACCCTTCGTGTTTGCCAGGATCGCGCGGAAGTTGCCAGAACCTGGCGCCAGGTAGAACGGATGGCAAGAGACTCGGAGCCGGCTGCCTCCGATGCCCTACAATCTTTGGAAGAGGTTCGATCACAGCTCAATCGATTGGAAGCCTCGGCCTTCGAGCAGGCAGGGCTGATTCGAACTCTTGATGAGAAGAATTCTGAAAAAATCGACGATCTGGAGCACAGGCTCGAATCCATACAGAACTATCTTGAGGGAAGGAATTCGGAAGAAATTGACAATCTGCGACGTAGGCTCAAATCGGTTTATGATTCGACATCCTGGAAGTTCACCGCCCCGCTGCGTGCAGCAACCGGCCTGATACGGCGCCACGGGAACGTGAAGCGCTTCAGAGGATGACGGATTGGATCGATGCGGCCCAATCTGGGGCAAGCGGCCTTGGCAAAGAGGGAGACTTCTTTTTCTGAAGAAAAAGAAGCAAAAGTTCTTTGGTTCTTTCTTTCAAGAAAGAACAACTTCCCTTCTTTGTTTACCGCACGGGGCTTGGTAGGGGCACGAGCGCCAAAGCGCTCCTCGATATCCGAGAGACCGGGATCGGTAAGGGGGCGGAAGGACAGGATCCGTATAGTGTTGCCTATGGCGCATGGCATTGGAAGGGATCGGCCGGTGCGCTGGCCGCTACTCCTGGATGGGCGAGATAGGCCAGGCGCTTGAATTCGCGCCGGCCACGGGCGACCGAATCCAGGATGACACCCGAGGTGAAGGAGAGGAACGCGAGCACCATCAGGCCGGAGGCGAGCACGGCCGTTGGCAGCCGCCGCACCAGGCCGGTGGCCCAGAATTCGACCACCACCGGAATCCCGAACACGAGACCCAACAGGAACAGCGCGGCGGCGATGACCGAGAAGAGAAGGAAAGGTTTCTCTTCTTTCACGAGGAGCAGGATCGTTCGGAGAATACGGACTCCATCGGACCAGGTGCTGAGCTTGGATTGCGAGCCCTTGGGCCTGCCGCGATAGACGGTTCTTACTTCCCCAACCGGCAGTTGCAACGCAAGAGCATGCACTGTGAACTCGGTCTCTGTCTCGAATCCGCCGACCAGGGCCGGGAAGGACTTCACAAATCGGCGCGAGAACACGCGGTATCCGGAAAGCATGTCACTCGTGCGACGGCCGAAAAGAAGACGGACGATTCCCGTCAGGACCCAATTGCCGAAGCGGTGCCCCGGCCGGAACGCGGCCTCACCGTCATCCGTGCGCGATCCGGTGACCATGTCGAGCTGCTCATCCGCCAGCAGACGAAGCATTGCCGGTGCGGCGGCAGCCTCATAAGTGTCGTCTCCATCGACCAGCACGTAGGCATCGGCTTCGATATCGGCGAACATCCTCCTTACCACATGACCCTTGCCTTGAAGCGTCTCACGCCGCACCAGGGCGCCGGCGCGAAGTGCCGCTTTCGCTGTGCCATCGCGGGAATTGTTGTCGAAGACATAAATCGCCGCTTGCGGCAGAGCGGCGCGAAAATCCGCCACGACCTTGCCGATCGTGACGGCCTCATTATAGCAAGGGATCAGCACGGCAACACGAAACGGCATCGATGCGATCCTTGTGCCAGCGATCCGTGAACGAAAAGCAAAAAACGGCATAATGGAAGATTGAGGCACAGGAATTGCGGTGAAGCTCCGTTTCCGTCGGTTACCGAACAGGGAGAGCTCACCGGGCGGCTCGACCCACCCGGGCTCGCCGAGCCGGTCTCAAAGGTCATTTTCCCGCGCCGGCGCAAGGAGAGCAATGTCGTACTCCGCGACGTGCGCGATCGCTGTCGGGGGCCCATAGGTCGACGCAACGGTCTGTCGTACAACGCCGAACAGGTTGCCCAGGGTGTCGATCACGAATTGCGGGAGCGGCTGATCGCGGCACCAGGTTTTGCTTCGTTATCCAGATCGTGGGCTGGAGGTGATTGCCGGTAGCGAACACCGCGCGTACACCCATATCGGCCGAAGAATCAGTCAGGGGCCCTTGGCACCTCCGCCATTGCTTCCGTTGCCACTCTCGGGCACCCTTCCCTTTCATGCCCACAAAGGGTGCTTGGGGGAAACAGTCGGCCATGACCGCGCCGGAGCAAGACGCGGACGATTCGGATCGGGCGGAGGAAAGCGCCGCGCGCTTGCGCGCGCTCCGGCCGGTCGATTGCGACATCCATCCGCCGACGCCGGTGATGGCGGAGCTGCTGCCTTATCTGGATGATCATTGGCGCGAGGTGATGGTCTCGCGCGGGATCGACGGGCTCGGGCTCGCGAGCTATCCGCCGGGGGCGGCCCTTTCGGCGCGGCCGGACTGGCGCGGGGCGGATGGCAGGCCGGGCGGCGATCTCGATCTCCTGCGGCGAGAGGCGCTCGCGCCCTGGAACACGCGGCTCGCCGTCTGTCATTGCCTGCATGGCGCGGCGGCGATGTTCAGCGAGGATATGGGCGCGGCGCTCGCGCGCGCGGTCAATGACTGGGTCGCGGCCGAATGGCTCGATCGCGAGCCGAGGCTTCGCGCCTCGATCCTCGTCAATCCGCGCAGCCCGGAGCTCGCGGTCGCCGAGATCGAGCGCTGCGCGGCCGATCCGCGCTTCGTCGCGGTGCTGCTGCTGGCCGGGGGCGAAACGCCGCTCGGGCGGCGCAGCCACTGGCCGATCTATGCCGCGGCCGCGCGGCTCCGCCTGCCGATCGGCATTCATGCGGGCAGCGATTTCCACAACCCGATCACCAATACCGGCTGGCCGAGCTATCTGGTCGAGGACTATGTCGATCAGGCGGCGATCTTCCAGCACCAGCTCCTGAGCCTGATCGGCGAAGGCGTCTTCACGAAGTTCCCGGACCTCCGGATCGTGCTGCTGGAATCGGGCTTCACCTGGCTGCCCGCCTTCGTCTGGCGCGCCACCAAGGAATGGCGGGCGCTGCGCTCGGAGGTGCCGTGGGTCGATCGCTCGCCGGCGGAGATCCTGCGCGAGCATGTGCGCGTCACGTTGCAGCCCGCCGACGCGCCGCCCGCGCCAGAGGATCTCGCGCGGGTGATGGAGCAGCTCGGCGCGGAGAGGGTTTTGCTTTTCTCGACCGATTTTCCCCACTGGCAGTGGGATGGCGCGGCGGTGCTGCCGGCCGGCCTGCCCGCGCGCCTTCTTTCCCGCATCGCCGTGGAGAATCCGCTGGAGACCTTTCCCCGGCTCAGACATCCCGCCGTGCCGCCACGCGCGCCGGCCATTCCGATCGAGGGGTTTGCGCCATGAGCGAGCAAGTGCTGGAGCGTGCGCGAGAGAGCGAAACGCGGCTCGGCATCGTCGATTGCGACATCCACCCGATGCTGCGCTCGGAGAAGGCGCTGCTGCCCTATCTTTCGCAGCGCTGGCGCGAGGAGCTCACGACGAACGGGCTGCGCACGCGCAACCCCTTCGTCGCAAGCTTTGCCGTGCCGAAAGCCACACCGGCGCTCTCGCGGCGCGATTCCTGGCCGCCTTCCGGCGGTCCGCCGGGCTCCGACCTCGATTTCATGCGCGCGCAGTATCTCGACGCGTACGGGATCGAGACCGGCATCCTCCAGGTGCTGATCCCGAGCGGAAAGGACCAGCGCAACCCGGGTTTCGGCGCCGCGGTCTGCGCCGCGCTCAATGACTGGCAAGTGGCGGAATGGACCGCGCCCGAGCCGCGGCTCAAAGCCTCGATCATCATCCCCGCCGAGGATGAAGAAGCCTCGGTGGCGGAGATCGCGCGCTGCGCCGGGCGGAAGGATTTCGTCTCCATCTTCATTTCCGCCCGCACCACGGAACCGCTCGGGCGCCGGCGCTATTGGCCGATCTTCGCCGAGGCCGAGCGCCAGGGAATGCCGATCGGCATCCATACCGGCGGCAGCAACGGGATTGCGAAAACCCCTTCGGGCTGGCCCTCCTTTTATTTCGAGGACCATTTCGGCGATGCGCTCGCCATGCAGCCGCTGCTCACGAGCCTGGTGCTGGAGGGCGTGTTCGAAACCTTCCCGGCGTTGAAAGTGGTGATGATCGAGGGCGGGTTTGGCTGGGCGCCCGCGCTCGGCTGGCGGCTCGACCAGCATTGGGCACGGATGCGGCGCGAGGTGCCGCATGTGAAGCACCCGCCCTCGCATTATATCCGGCGCCAGGTGTGGTTCGCGACGCAGCCGATCGAGGAGCCGGCCGAGCGGCGCGACCTGCGCACGCTGATCGACTGGATCGGGTGGGACCGGATGGTGTTCGCGAGCGACTATCCGCACTGGGATATGGATGATCCGCGGCTTGCCTTCAAAATCGCGCTCGGCGAGGCGGAGACGCGCGCCGTGTTCCGCGACAATGCCCGTGCGGCCTACAGGCTCGCATGACGCGCCACGTGGTCGCCTCGGTGGGAGAGATCCCGCCGGGCGGACGCAAGCTCGTCTCGGTCGGCGGGCGGTCGATCGGGGTCTTCAATGTCGGGGGGGCGTTCTACGCCCTGCTCAATCGCTGCCCACACCAGGGCGGCAGCCTCTGCCTCGGCGAGCGGGTCGGGCTCGTGCTCTCCGACGAGCCGGGGGTCTATCGCTATACGCGGCCGGGCGAGATGCTCCGCTGTCCCTGGCATGGATGGGAGTTCGATATCCGGACCGGGCAATCCTGGTGCGATCCGCGGCGCACGCGGGTGCGGACCTATCCGGTCTCGGTCGAGCCGGGCGAGGCGCTGGTGAAGGGGCCGTACCAGGCCGAGACCTTTCCGGTGACGGTCGAGGCCGATTATGTCGTGCTCGAGGTTTGAGAAATGCGGTAAAAAATGCGGCGCCTGGTCCGGAAAACGGAGAAAAGTCTTTTTGCTTCTTTTTCTTCAGAAAAAGAAGGCCCCTTTCTGAGACTTCATCGAAGTGCATAGCACTTTCTAAACCCCGAACGCGGTCGCCAGATCGCCGAAATCCTGCGCGACCACGTCCCAATCCTGCTCCGGGCGAAGATCCTCCGTCTGGTCCGGCCCATGCTCTTTCGGCCGCGGCACGAAGGCGGTTCGCAGGCCGCACTTCCGCGCCGCCGCAAGATCGCCATTGTGCGCGGCAACGAGACAGACTTCTGCCGGCTGCATCGCCAGCACATCGACGGTGCGCAGATAGGCCTCCGGCGTG
>JASHVY010000018.1 GCA_030044345.1 Acetobacteraceae bacterium
TATGCGGCGGACCGCATGCGGTATCGTCGGGGTACCGAACTGAGCGGAGGCAATGCTCTGGTCGCACGTCTTCTCGTCAGCTTGCGGCGCCGACAGGTAGCGATTTGGACGAAGGCGCCGCTCCACGAGTTGACTTTCGAAGATGGCCGCGTGACCGGCGGCCTAGTCGAAAGGTCAACCCGCTTAGTGCAGCTAAAAACCCGGCGCGGCGTTATATTGGCAACAGGAGGTTTCGCACATAGTCGAGGGCTTTGGGCCGAGCTGAGTGGCACCCACGTCCATACCCTCTCTCTGGCCCATCCCGACGTCACCGGCGACGGGATCAATATCGGCCGGCTCGCAGGCGCGTCCGTGGATGGCAATGTTGCGAGCCCGGGCTTCTGGACCCCGATATCGCTCTTAACCGAAAAGACGGGAAAGCAGCTCCATGTTCCCTATGGCTGGCTGGATCGCGGGCGTCCGGGCATCATCGCGGTCGGACCGGATGGTCGCCGATTTGTCAACGAATCGAATTCCTATCACGACATCTGCCTGGCAATGTTCGAAAACGGATATCCGAACGATGACCGGTTTTTCTTCGTTTGCGATCACGATTTTATCTTGAAGCGTGGGATGGGTCATATTCTGCCTTGGCCCTGGACCCTTGGGATCGGCAAGTATCGACGCCTCGGATACATCCAAACCAGCTTGACCATTAGAGATCTGGCACGGCAGATCCGTGTTGATCCTGACGCGCTGGAAGCAACCGTCGCACGGCATAACAGCTACGCCGCGACAGGCGTCGACCCGGAATTTGGACGCGGCCAGTCGGCTTTCAACAGGACGCTCGGTGATCCGAGCATTGGAATCAAGAACCCCAACCTAGGGCCGATACGGAAGGCTCCCTTTGCCGCGTTGCGCATCATACCTGCTGCGCTGGGCACCGCCGTAGGTTTGAAAACCGATGCCGACGCCCGCGTCCTGGCGGCCACCGGCCGCCCGGTGCAAAACCTTTTCGCATGCGGAAATGATATGACATCACCTATGCGAGGGTTCTATCCAGGAGCCGGCATCACAATCGGTCCAGCTATCGTCTTCGCCTACCGCGCTGTAAATGCGATTCTCGGAAGTAGCAGTTGACCGGGACGGTCCCTACCCCACACGTTTTCGAAATTGGCACGTGACAGAAACTGAAAATAGTCGCCCGTGAAGAATGAGAAAAGCCTTTGGGAGCTCGGATGAGCCGCCAGATCGGTAGCCGCTGCGATCATGTCGCTGCTGTCGGCGGTGGTTGAAAGTGCCAAGGCAAAAGCTCGTCGAGACGATGGATGGGGTGCCCGTGCGCCATCCGATCAAGGACGGCGGAGAGATATGCCTCGGGATTAAGCCCGCAGAGTTTTGCGGACTCGAGGATAGTATAGATGGCTGCATCCCACTCCCCACCGCGATCGGATCCCAGGAACAGAAAATTTTCGCGTTACTGCAATGCCTCTCAGCAGGCGCTCGGCGATGTTGTTGTGTGTGCCTTGAGAAGGTGCACCGCTCTCCCCGGTGGAAGTCCGGGCCGGCAAACTCTCGCTCCAGCCGGAAGCACTCGGGGCGGGTCAGGAGGCGACGAATGGCCTGAAGCACTTCGGGAAAAGGCCCCTATAGGGGGCCAGCGGACCGTGCGGGTCGCAACGTGAGTGAACATTGAGCAGACCTCGAAACGGCCAATGTGCGGATTCCAGTGATCTTGAACGGCTGAACCGTTTGATCATGAGCACCGGTTCCGGTGATCATGAACATCCGCACGCGCTGACCTGGGGGGTGCTGGCGGGCGGGCGGAGGTCATGGCGGGTCGTTGCCACGGACGGTTGTTTCGTCTCACCTCTCCCTGCTGTTCGTCAAGCTCGCGCTTTCGCCTTCGCCAGGAGGGTTGACGGCCTGACGCTTGCGCAGGCTGGGCCCGTTAAGCTCGATTCGGTGGGCGCGGTGGACGACGCGATCGAGGATGGCGTCGCCCAGAGTGGGGTCCCCGACAAGTTCGTGCCAGCGACCCACGGGGATTTGGCTGGTCACCAGCAACGAACCCTTCTCATACCGGTCATCGACGATTTCAAGGAGATCGCGTCGCTGCTCGGTGGTCAGCGGCTCCGGGCCCCAGTCGTCAATAATCAGCAGCCGGGTATGCTCGAGCGTGGTCAGCATCCGCGACAGCCTGCCCTCGCCTCGAGCGGTGCCCAGCTCGGCGAAGAGACGTGGGGCGCGTCGGTAGAGGACCGAGAAGCCCTCCCGGCAGGCCTTGTGGCCCAGGGCACAGGCCAACCATGACTTGCCGACGCCGGTGGGGCCGGTGATGACAAGATGTTGGCTGCGACGGATCCACTCGCAGCCACCAAGCTTCTGGAACAGGGCACGGTCCAGACCGCGGGGAGTGCGGAAGTCGGGGTCCTCAATCACCGCGTTCTGGCGCAAGCGGGCCTGGCGAAGCCGTCGGCCGAGACGCTTGTTGTCGCGGGCGGTTGCTTCGCGATCAACCAGCAGGCCGAGCCAGTCCTCGCGGGTGATATCAGCATCGGTCGCGTTGGCCTGCATCTCGAGAAAGGCCTCGGCCATAGCGGCCATGCCGAGGGTGCGCAGGCGCTCGGCTAAGGGATGGGTCAGCATTGTCTCTCCTTTCAATGGTAATAGCCGGGACCCCGAATGTTCTCGTGGAACAATCCGGGTTGCTCCGGTTCGGCAGTCTTTTTCTCCTGAGCATTCTTCAGGATCGCGGCGACCGAGCTGGAGGAGCGGGTCCCGAGCGCCCGCGAGCAGGCGGCATCCAGCCTCTCAGCGCCGTAGCGTTTCACCAGCCCGAGGATGCCGATGCAGGAGCGGAACCCCTGTTCAGGATGCGGGCGTGAACGAAGGATGATGCCGACCAGTGCCGCCGTGTCGTCGCCGACCGCCGCGGCCTCGCGCAGGATCCGTTCGTGGGTCCAGTCGCGATAACGCCGATGCGAGCTTGGCATATGTTCAGCAACTGTGGTCGGCCGATGTGGCCGGAGGCTGCGCAGGTGGGTGGCGACCAGCTTGCCACGATGGAAGAGTTCCACCGTCTTCGCCGTGATGCGCGCTTCCACCTCTTCACGGAGCAGTCGGAACGGTACCGAGTAAAAATGTTTCTCGATCTCGACGTGGTAATCGAGTTTCACCCGGCAGCGCTTCCAGTCCGCATATTCGTATGGCGTCGGCGGCAACGGCTGGAGCGCGGGTCGGTCGATCTGCTCGTAGAGTGCCTGCCGGCTGGTCCCCCAGCCCCGCATCGGCCGCTCGTTCAGCGGCTCGACCAGTTCACGGATCGCCTCGTTCCGCTCGGCCAGCGAGAAGAAGCGTCGGTTGCGCAGCCGCGCCAAGATCCAGCGCTGCACCACCTGGACCCCGACCTTGGCCTTGTCGCGTGGCTTGTATGGCCGCGCCGGGATCACCGCGGTCCCATAGTGCGCTGCCATGTCGGCGTAGGTGCGGTTGACCAGCGGCTCATAGAAGCCGGCACGCGTCATCCCGGCGCGCAGGTTGTCGCTGACAATTTGCCGCGGCACACCGCCGATAAACATCAGCATGGCCACGTGCGCAGCAATCCAGTCTGGCAGCGACTGCCACCAGGTCGCCTCCGCGAAGATGTAGCTGGAGGCGCCGAGCACGGCGACGAAGATCTCGGCACGCCGGATCTCTCCGGTTGCCCCGTCGATCACCTCCATGCTGTGGCCGGCAAAATCGACAAAGACCCGCTCACCCGCCGTGTGCACTTGGCGCAACGTCGGCCGCAGCCGCCCAACCCACTCGCGGTAAAGATCGCAGAACCACGAGTAGCCGAACCCATTCTGAGCCCCCGGGCCGGTGCGATATTCTTCCCACAGCAGCGACAGCGTTACGTTCGGCCGGCGCAGCTCGCGGTGCACCGTCGCCCAATCCGGCAGCGGACGCCGCTCCGTCTCGACCTGCGGCGGCGGCGGATAAAGGAGAGCCTCGAGTTGCTCGTCGCTGAAGCCCTCGGGCAGCGGCCAACCAAGCCCGGCCAGCCGTGCCCGGCTCAGGTAGCTGTTGATCGCCCCAATGCTCAGCCCCACGCTACTCCCAATCGCCCGTTGGCTCAGCCTTTGGCCGAACCGCAACCGCAACACATCGCGTATCTTCCGCATCGACAATCTCTCGCCGGGCATCCCGCCCCCTTCCTCGCTGGGCAAAGGATCGGGACTACCCTTGGTTGAAGACTGTCAGCAGCGGCGGCCCACCCTGACCTCCGGGACCGTGTTCACGATCACCGGAATCGATGTTCACGATCCACCGGAATGCGCGTTCAGGATCGACCGGAATGCGCGTTCACGATCCGCCGGAACGCGCACCAATGTGGGAGCCGACCCGCCACAATAACGGGAAAGGTCTGAACTTGCCCCGATTTCACGGACACCGTTACGCGACCATGTCGGCCGCTGCCATTTGCTCCGGTGTGCGATATCCGCCTACCAGGCGCTGCGCGGCGTTGCCTTCCTGACCGCGGCCACCTTTGTCGCCGAGATTGGCGACGTGCGCCGCTTCGACAGCCCACGCCAGCTGATGGCTTATCTTGGCCTTGTGCCCTCCGAAGCCTCCACTGGGGAACGCGTCCGGCGCGGTAGCATCACCAAAGCTGGGAACGGCCGGGCACGCCGTGTGCTCATCGAGGGCGCCTGGACCTACCGCTTCCCCGCCCGCATGAGCCGGTTGCTGCAGGAACGGCAGGCAGGCTTGACGAAAGCGGTGTGCGACATCGCCTGGAAGGCCCAGGTCAGGCTTTGCGCCCGCTATCGCAAGCTGATGGCGCGCGGCAAGCGCCAGTCCGTCATCACCGTGGCTATCGCCCTGGAAATGGCCGCCTTCCTTTGGGCAATCGGCCAAGAAGTGGAGCCGCACTGCGCCACCTGATCGCTCGCCGAATTGGCCAGCGTCTCATTCCACCTCAACCCCGGAGAATAGTCAGAACCGACATCATTGTTGCGCAATGCTGGAAGCAGGGTCCCGGTGGGGAATTCTCGCACCAATTGTGTGGCCGATATCAATCGACGCCCGCTGACAGATCGAGGCAGCCCCGGACGAACACACGGAAATGCGGTACCCAACCCGCGTATCAGAGTCTGCAAACCGTCGTCTCAGCGACCCTGCTTCCTGCTCTGCGCAACAGTCATTCCCTGCACAACTCCGGGAGTGTCGGAGATCGCCCTCTCGTGCCGAAAACCCTGGACAACGAACATCAGAATTGATGATCTTTCCCGCGCTGCCCGTATACTGCCGCGCCACGCCGCACGATGCCTTGCCCTGCTTCAAAAATCCGGTCTCATCGACCACCAGCACCGCATCGTCATCGGCGAGGTGTTCAACCACATACCCCCGCACAAGATCGCGCAGCGCATCCGCATCCCACCCCAGCAGCTCCTGCTGCCGCCACGGACCAGGATCGCCGGCTGCCTCTGCCCGCATCCAGCCTGTCTTGCGCGGCTCGCCCCCAAGCAGCCCGTCCAGGAACAGCCCTGCGTTCATTGCCGTGCGTTCCTGCGCAAACAGCGACCGCATCCGCGCCTTCACATCCCGCAGCGATGACACCCACAATTCAAGCGTCGTCTCAATCGACGCAAAACCCGGTCGAGACTTCTGAATCATGGTCACCCATAGATTCAGACGCCCAG
>JASHVY010000189.1 GCA_030044345.1 Acetobacteraceae bacterium
CCCTTCATCTCCTGCCAGGACGAATATTCCCTGCTCGTCCGCGGCATCGAGGCCGAGCTCATCCCGGCCATGACCCGCTATGGGCTGGGCCTGCTCCCCTACTTCCCGCTCGCGAGCGGATTGCTCACAGGCAAATACCGCGCCGGTGCGAAGCTGCCCGAAGGCTCGCGGTTGGCGGCCGATTGGGTGCGGCTCAAGGATCGCTTTCTCACGGAGACAAACTGGCAGCGCGCGGAGAAGCTTCGGGCCTTCGCCGAAGCGCGCGGCCATACTCTGCTCGAGCTTGCCATTTCCTGGCTGCTGGCCCGCCCGGGCGTGGCTTCGGTGATCGCCGGAGCAACGAGACCCGAGCAGCTTACCGCGAATGCGGAAGCAGGCGGCTGGGCGCTGACCGCCGAGGATTTCGCGGAGATCGACCGCATCACGCTCTGATCAGGACCGTTCGCTCTTGACACGGTTTAGATATATCTTAAGTTTCGATATATCGAAACTCACTCGTCAGGAGACGATCCATGTATTTTCGTCACTCTCCGGAACACGGTCTCGGATGCCATGGCCATGGTGGACGCCGCTTCATGCGTGGGATGTTCCGTGCCCGCATGGGCGGCGGCGGCCGGATGTTCGAGCAGGGCGCGCTCCGCCTCGTCATTCTCCGGCTGATCGAAGATGCGCCGCGCCACGGCTATGAGCTCATCAAGGAGATCGAGGACCGTTTCGGCGGCGCCTATAGCCCGAGCCCGGGCGTGATCTATCCCACCCTCACTTTGCTCGAGGAGCAGGAGCTGATCCGCCAGGAGGCGGAGGCCGAGGGCAAGAAGCGCTATGCGATCACCGAAGCCGGCCGCAGGATGCTCGAGGAGAATGAAGCGGAGGTCGAGGCGCTCTTCGCCCGCATGGCCGAGGCGGGCGCCGGCGGCGCCGGGCGCGCGCAGCTCTTCCGCGCCATGCACAATGTGCGGACGGCGCTCCGGCTTCGCCTGGCGCGCGGGCGGCTTACGGAGGAAGAGCTTCGCCGCGTGGTCGCGGCTCTCGACGCCGCGGCGCAGGAGATCGAGCGGAGCTAGAGCGTGATGATTTTCGGTCATCCCGCTCTCGCTTTGTTTTCTCGATCAATTTCATGGCTTCCCTTTGGGCTTTGGCGGATCGCGACGCGAGCCGCCAGAAGCCATATTGATCTAAAGGCTCCGCCGCGCGTTTCAGGCCGCGCAAAAATTCCGTCCGGTCGCGAATAAGCTTTCCATCTCCGCAGTCTCCTCACTGTCCGCCATCAGTGAGGAGCCCCGGAGATGAAAGCGAGCCACGAGCAGGCAAGGTCTGACTCACCGCCGGATGCGGGACGCCGACGCGTCCTCGAATGCATGGTCTGGGTGGGGTCGGGCGTGCTTTGGACTGTTGCTGGCGGAATTCCACGTTCGCGCCTTCTCGGCGGCACGGCGGAGGCGGCCGAGAGCGACGCGAGCTTCAGCTTCGTTCAGATCAGCGACAGCCATCTCGGCTTTCACGGGGTAGCGAACCCGGATGTTGACGGCACGCTCCGGCAGGCGATCGCGGAGGTGAAGGCCAATGCCGGCCAAGCCTCCTTCATGATCCATACCGGCGATGTCAGCCATACGTCGCGGCCGGTGCAGTTCGACACCGCCGCGATGATCATCCGGGAAGCCGGGCTTGCGACCCATTTCGTTCCGGGCGAGCACGATGTGATCGGCGATGCGGGCAAGGGCTATTTCGCCCGTTTCGGCACGGGCAAGACACGCTGGTACAGCTTCGATGAAAGAGGCGTGCATTTCATCGGGCTCGACAATGTTTCACAGTTGGGAGTGAAGGGGCTTGGCCATCTCGGCGCCGATCAGCTTGCCTGGCTGAGGAACGACCTTGCCGGCCGCTCGCACAGCCAGCCGATCATCGTCATGGCGCATATCCCGCTCTGGCAAATCTATCCGCAATGGGGATGGGGCACGGAGGAAGCGGCGGAGTTCCTCGCCATGCTGCGCCCTTTCGGCTCCGTGACCGTGCTCAACGGGCATATCCACCAGATCATCCAGAAGGTCGAGGGCCAGGTGGCCTTCCATACCGCGCGCTCGACCGCCTTCCTGCAGGCCGCGCCCTCACCCGACGCCCATCCGGGGCCGCTCACGGTTCCGGCCGGGCGGCTCGAGCAGGTGCTCGGCACCGCGCGCATCCATTACGTTCCCGGCGAGGCCAAGCTCGCGATCATCGACACCCCTCTCGGAGCTTAGAGCATGATGACCCGTTTTGCCGCCGCTCTCGGCGCCGCCCTGATTGCCGCCGCGCCTCTCGTCGCTCATGCGGATGCGCATGTCACGATCGACCAGCACATGTTCATGCCGGCTACGATCATCGTTCATCCGGGCGAGAAAGTAATCTGGATGAACAAGGATTCGGATGTGCACAATGTCACGAGCGACGATGACGGAAAGAGTTTTCATACCCCCCTGCTCGATACGGGCGAGAGCGCGAGCCTGAGCTTTGCCACTCCGGGAACGTTCGGATATCATTGCAGCGTCCATCCGGACATGACGGGAACGATCATCGTGAGATGATGGGACGTTCATCCGGGTCCCGGTTCAGGAAGAGTCCGCGACATTGAGCGCGGACCCTTCTTCCTTTGCCGCGCAGATGCTGCCGCATCTCGATGCGGCCTATAATCTGGCGCGCTGGCTCGTGCGCGATGCGACCGATGCAGAGGACGTGGTGCAGACCGCGATGGTGCGCGCGCTCAGCCATTTCTCTTCCTTTCGCGGGGAAAATCCGCGTGGCTGGCTGCTCGCGATCGTGCGCAATTGCGCCTATACATGGATGCAGGGACGCAAACGCGACCCCGAGCCTTTGGCCGAGGATGCGGACGAGCAGCACCGCGCCACGCCCGACCCCGGACCCGACCCGGAAACCGAGCTCGGCTCGGCGGAGGACCACGCTCATCTCGGGCGCCTTCTCGCGTCCCTCCCGTCCGAGCTTCGCGAATGCCTCGTGCTGCACGAGCTTGAAGAGATGAGCTATCAGGAAATCGCCGAAATCACCTCGGTTCCGATCGGCACGGTCATGTCGCGGCTCTGGCGCGCGCGGCGGATCCTGATCAAGCAGGTTGAGCGGAGCGACGCAGGATGAACGTTCCCCATTCCGAGGCAATGGGCGTTCTGATCCAGGCCGATCTCGACGGCGAGCTGGATGCCGTGCAGTCGGCCGATCTCGCGCTGCACATGGCCGGCTGCGCCGAGTGCCAGGCTCTGGCCGCGCGATTGCGCACACTGAGGACCGACCTGAGATCGAGCATTCCCCGCTATCAGGCGCCGGACTCTCTCCGGCATTCGCTTGCGAAGGCGGGTGAAGCCGCAGCAAGGCCGCCGCGCAGGCGGGTTCGCCTTGCATGGATGCCCCTTGCGATGCCCTTCGCGGCGCCGCTCGGCGGGTTCGCGGCCGGGGCCGTGCTGGCCGCGGCGGTGGCGCTCGCAGTGCTGCCGATCGCGTCGCCGGAGGCCGGCCGCGTTGCCGGCGAGGTCGCGAGCGCCACGCTTCGCGCCGAAGAGCCCGGCCATTTGCTGGACCAATCGGGTTCGGCCCCGGCCGCGCTGGCCGCCTGGTTCCAGGAGGGGCTTGGCTACGCACCGCCCGTTCGCGCCGTTCCGGGCTTCATGCTGGCCGGGGCGCGCCTCGATTATGTGCATGGAAGACGCGCGGCTGTGCTCGTCTATCGGCGCGATGGCCGGACGGTCACACTCTATCTCTGGCCGGAGCAGCATAAGCCGACGCCGCCCGTCTCGCTCGCGGCGGCGGGCATCGCGCTTTCCTATTGGCGCGCCGGTGGAATGGAATTCTGGGCCGCCGCCGAATCACCCCGGGATGTCCAGGCATTCGCGCACGCCTGGCGCAATACTGCCTAAACAGAACAGGCATGAGGGAAAGGATTCCCTGCATTTCGTTCGATGGGAAGCAAGTTT
>JASHVY010000190.1 GCA_030044345.1 Acetobacteraceae bacterium
TCAGCGGGCACGCCATGGCGACGGCGACATGGCGACGATGAGTCTCTACGACTATCGCGCGATGGTCGAGGACACGCCGATCGAGACCTTCGTCGTCGAATTCCGGGACACGCAGGACCGCCTGCTCGGGGCCTGCCTGACCGACAGGCTCGGGGACGGGCTCTCCGCCGTGTACAGCTTCTTCGCCCCGGAGCTGCGGCGCCAGAGCCTTGGCACCTTCGCGATTCTCTGGCTGATCGCCCGCACGCGCGAGCTTGGGTTGCCTTATGTCTATCTCGGCTACTGGGTCGCAGAGAGTCGGAAGATGGCCTACAAGGCGAGCTTCCGCCCGAGCGAGGTGCTCGCCTGCGGCACCTGGCGAATGCTCACGGACGCGGATCTGCAGCCGGACGACGCGGCTGCGCGTGTCGCGCCGCTCGTTCCCGCCAGCAGTATCTAAACCGGCAGCATCTAATTTGCCCGGGCTTCGTCGAGCGTGAGGGGCAATCCCCTCGCCGCCGGGCTCGAATCGGCAAGGAACCCGCCGGACTGGCGGCGCCAGAGCCGCGCATAAAGCCCGCCTGCCGCCAGCAGATCCTCATGCGTGCCGATCTCACGGACACGCCCCTCATCGAGCACCACCAGCCGGTCCATCCGCGCGATTGTCGAGAGCCGGTGCGCAATGGCGATCACCGTTCTCCCCTCCATCAACGCATCGAGCCGATCCTGGATCGCCGCCTCCACCTCGGAATCGAGCGCCGAGGTCGCCTCGTCCAGCACCAGGATCGGTGCGTCCTTCAGGATCACCCGCGCGATCGCGATCCGCTGACGCTGGCCGCCCGACAATTTCACGCCGCGCTCGCCCACATAAGCGTCATAGCCTCGCTTTCCGTTCCAGTCCTCGAGGCCGAGAATGAAATCATGCGCCTCCGCCCGCCGCGCGGCGTCCTCGATCATCGCCTCGGTCGCATTCGGCCGGCCATAGCGGATATTGTCGCGGATCGAGCGATGCAGGAGCGAGGTATCCTGCGTCACCACGGCGATCTCGCCGCGCAGGCTCTCCTGCGAGACCGTGGCGATATCCTGCCCGTCGATCAGGATGCGCCCGCGCGCCGGCTCATAGAAATGCAGGAGCAGGTTGACGAGCGTCGATTTGCCGGCCCCCGACGGCCCGACCAGGCCCACGCGCTCTCCGGGTGTCACAGTGAAGTCGATACCGTGAAGGACCGGCACGCTCCGGTCTCGCCCATAATCGAAATGCACATTCTCGAACCGGATCTCGCCGCCCGTCACCACGAGCTCACCCGCGCCGGGCCGATCGGGCATCTGCCGCGGAACCGCGATCGAGCGCATGCCGTCCTGCACGATGCCGACATTCTCGAAGATGCTGGTGACGTTCTGCGCCACCCATCCCGCCATATTGGCGATCTGCCAAGCCATCGGCAGCACGGTCGCGACCGTGCCCACCGAGATCCGCCCGGCGCGAAAGAGCAGGATGGCGAGGCCGCCGGTTCCCACCACCATCGCCGCATTCATCAGCGCGAGCGTGAAGGTGAAGCCCGTCGCCAGCCTCGTCTGCCGACGAAACGCACCGGTATGGCCATCCACCGCCTCGCGCACGAATGCATCCTCATCGCGCGCGCGGGCGAAAAGCTTGACGGTGAGAATATTCGTATAGCCGTCCACGACCCGCCCGGTCAGCGTTGAACGCGCCTCGGAAACCGCACGCGAACGCTCCCGCATGCGTGGGACGAAGCTCCTGAGCAGCACCGCGTAGCCGGCGAACCAGCAGAGGATGGGAAGCGCGAGCCGCCAATCCGCCGCGGAGAGCAGAATGATCGCGCTCGACCCATAGACGAGGATGTACCAAACGGCGTTGGTGCCGTTGACGATGCTTTCCCTGAGCGCCGGGCCGGTCTGGATCACCCGGTTCGCGATCCGGCCGGCGAAATCGTTCTGAAAGAACGTCCAGCTCTGCCGCACCACGTGCCAGTGATTCTGCCAACGGATCAGATTCGTCACGCCGGGATTGATCACCTGGTTGGTGACGATATTCTGCGCGAGCACCGCCGTTGGCCGGGCCACGAGCAGGATCAGCGCCATCACCGTGAGCTCGAAGCCCGCTTCGGCGAACAATCGCTCCGGCCGGTGCGACGCCACCAGGCTCACGACCCGCCCGATGAAGATCGGGATGGTGATATCAAGCAGGGCAACCAGAAGGCCGGTGAAGAATAAGGCGGCGATCGGCCAGCGAACCTGGCGGACGAAATGCCCGTAGAACCGCATCAGCCCTTCCGTCGGCGGCTCACTCGGCATTCCCGCCGTCGGGTCGAGCAGGCGTTCGATCCGTCTCAGCATGCACGTAAAGTCGGTGCGGCCCCGCCCGCCCGTCAATCGCGCTTCGCTCACCGAAGGGCTGGCATGCACAGGAAGCGGGAAGCACCGAGGGAATGAAAGTAAGAAAAAAGTGAAGCGGTTCTTTCTTGAAAGAAAGAACCCCAAAGAACTTTTGCCCGATTTTCGGGAAGTTGGATGGCTGGTTGCGCCAGCCATCCAACGAAGAAGAAGTCTTCAGTCTCCGCTTACGGCCCAGGCGTGGCCGTGCACCAATCCGTCATCATAACGCTCCGGCTCGGGTTCGGACGCATGCTCGCGGAACTGCGCCGCCTCGGTGCTGCCCGAGAGCGCGGTGGTCGAGGATTTTCCGCCCGAGACCGCCATCGCCACCACATCGAAATAGCCAACGCCCACTTCCCGCTGATGTCGCGTGGCCGTGTAGCCCAGGGCTTCCGAGGCGAACTCCGCCTGTTGCAGCTCCGAATAGGCGGCCATGCCCCGCTCGCGATAATCGCGCGCCAGCCTGAACATTGCATGGTTCAGCGCATGGAAGCCGGCCAGCGTCACGAATTGGAACTTGTAGCCCATCGCCGCGATATCCCGCTGAAAGCTCGCGATCCGCGCAGCCGAGAGCTTTTTTGCCCAGTTGAAGCTCGGCGAGCAGTTATAGGCGAGCATCTTGCCCGGAAACTGCTGATGGATCGCGTTGGCAAAACGCTCGGCCTCGGCGAGATCGGGCTCGCTCGTCTCCCACCACAATAGATCGGCATAGGGCGCATAGGCGAGGCTGCGGGCGATCGCATACTCCACGCCCACGCCGGCGCGAATGCGGAAGAATCCCTCCGCCGTGCGCTCGCCGCTCAGGAACGGCCGGTCGCGCTCATCCACATCGCTCGTCAGAAGCTGGGCGGAATGCGCATCGGTCCGGCAGAGCAGCACGGTCGCGACAGCTTCCACATCCGCCGCCAGCCGCGCCGCATTCAGCGTGCGGATGTGGCTCGCGATCGGCACCAGGACCTTGCCGCCGAGATGCCCGCATTTCTTCTCGCTTGCGAGCTGGTCCTCGAAATGCACGCCGGCCGCGCCCGCCTCGATCATCGCCCGCATCAGCTCATAGGCATTGAGTGGCCCGCCGAACCCGGCCTCGGCGTCCGCGACGATCGGCGCCATCCAGTCGATATCGTCGGCACCGCCCTCGCTCGCCGCGATCTGGTCGGCGCGCCTCAGCGCGGCATTGATCCGCCGCACCACATTGGGCACCGAATCGACCGGATAGAGGGACTGGTCGGGATACATCTGCCCGGCCGTGTTCGCGTCCGCCGCCACCTGCCAGCCCGAGAGATAGATCGCCTTGAGCCCGGCCTTGACCTGCTGCAGTGCCTGGTTGCCGGTGAGCGCACCCAGCGTGGGCACAAAAGGCTCCGTCCGCAGAAGCCGCCAGAGCCGCGCCGCGCCCATCTCCGCCAGCGTATGGCGGATGCGGAATGAACCGGCGAGCCGCGTCACATCGGCCGAGCCATAGTCACGCCGGATGCCGGCGAAATGTTCATCCCCCGGCAGGCCACCCGATTGGCCATCAGGGGCACGGGAGAGGATCGGGAAGGGATCCATCGAAGCAACTCCTGATCGGATCACAGTTGGTCAATAATTGACATTGTCTTCGGGAAGACCATCCCCGATCCTGTGATCCTTCGTGGAAAGGCGTTGTTTCCTTCACCAGCACCTCTTCGCATTTGTAAAGGTAGTAAATATGGCTCGGGCATTGATCGGCCGAACGGTCCGGCGCCTGCGCGCCGAGCGTCGGCTCACCCAGCAGACGCTGGCCAGCCGCCTCGGCATCTCGGCGAGCTATCTCAACCTCATCGAGCACGATCAGCGTGGCGTTACCGCCTCGCTGCTCATCAAGCTCGCCGAGACGCTCGGGGTCGATCTCGGTGAGCTTTCCGGCAGCGCCGAGCGCCAGCTCGCCGCAGGCCTGCGCGAGGTCTTCGCCGATCCGCTGCTCGGCGCCGATTCCGTTCCGGGGGAGGAGATCCTGGAGCTTGCCGGCTCGGCCCCCAATGCCGCGCGCGCGATTCTGGCGCTCTACCGGGGCTGGCGCGTGGCGCGCGAGGATGCCGGGGGCATCGCGCTGCCCTCCGGCCGCCGCATCCTGCTGCCGAACGAGGAGGCGCGGGATTTTTTCGACGAGCATGCCAATCATTTCCCGCCGCTCGAAACGGCGGCCGAAACAATCGCCTCCGGGCTCGCCTCATCCCCGCACGAGATGAACCACGCCATCGCCGAGCGGCTGCGCCGCGCGCACGGCCTCACCGTCACGGTGCAGCCGCTCGCCGGCGCGCTCCGCCGCTACGATCCGGCCGCGCGCAGCCTCACGCTTTCGGAGACATTGCCGCGCGAAAGCCGCGGCTTTCAGATGGCCTTTCAGCTCGCCCTCCTCGAGGCGCGGGAGGCGGTCGATGCGGCCGTCACCGAGGCATCCGCCTCTTCGCCCGAGGCAGCGATGCTGATCCGCATCGGCCTGCTCAATTACGTCGCGGCCGCGCTGCTGATGCCCTATGCGCCATTCCTCGACAGCGCGCGCACGCTCCGCCACGACGTGGCGGCGCTCGCCGCCCGCTTCGGCGTCTCCTACGAGCAGGCCTGCCAGCGTCTTTCCTCGCTCCAGCGGCCCGGAGAGCGCGGCATCCCCTTCTTCTTCCTGCGCGTCGATCCCGCCGGCAATGTCTCGAAACGCTTCTCGGCTGCCGGCTTTCCCTTTCCGCGCCATGGCGGCTCCTGCCCGCGCTGGATCGTCCACACTGCTTTCGCCCATCCGGGCGAGATCGATGTGCAAGTCTCCGAACTGCCGGACGGCGCGGCCTTCCTCTGCTTCGCCCGCACCGTGGACGCCCCGGCTGCGCATTGGGGCGACCCGCGGCCGACCCACGTCGTCGCATTGGGCTGCGTGCTCGCCCATGCGCCGGATGTCGTCTATGCGGATGGGCTCGATCTCGCCGAGGCGCGCGTCGGCATCGGGCTCTCCTGCCGTCTCTGCGAACGGCCGGATTGCCGCAGCCGGGCCTTTCCCCCGCTCGAGCATCGCCTTGCGCTCGATCCTCTCACGCGGGGCACGAGCCCCTACCGGTTCGAAGCGTGACGACCCACCATTTCGGGCAAGAAAAAGCCCCGTGAGCGAACTCACGGGGCAGGGTGTCTTTGAGGGATTTCGTGCGGGGGAAGCACGATTGCCATTTCTTACCGGCTTCGACCGGCCCTCGCCTTGATATGGATCAAGGCGCGCGCTTTCCTCGTTTCAGCCGTCGAGACCCTCGAAAAGCGCCGTTGTCATGTAGCGCTCGGCGAAGGAGGGGATGATCGTCACGATCCGCTTGCCGGACATTTCCGGCCGGCGGGCGAGCCGCAGCGTTGCCGCCAGCGCGGCCCCCGAGGAAATGCCTGCCGGAATGCCCTCGATGCGCGCGAGCCGCCGTGCCGCCGCGAAGCTTTCCTCGTTCGAGACCTGAATGGTCTCATCGATCAGGTTCGTCGCCAGCACGTCCGGCACGAATCCCGCGCCAATGCCTTGAATCGGATGCGGTCCGGGCGCACCGCCCGAGAGCACGGCGCTCGCCTCAGGCTCGACGGCGATCATCCGCAAGCCCGGCAGGCGCGGCTTCAGCGCCTCGGCACAGCCGGTGAGCGTGCCGCCCGTGCCGACGCCGGAGACGATCGCATCGAGCTTCCCGTTCGTGTCGTGCCAGATTTCCTCGGCCGTGGTGCGGCGATGGATCGCCGGGTTGGCGGGATTGGCGAACTGGTTCGGCATCACCGCGCCCGGCGTCGTCGCGAGGATCTCCCTGGCTCGCGCGATCGCGCCGGACACGCCCTTCTCCCGCGGCGTCAGCTCCACCTCGGCGCCGAGAAAGCGAAGCATCTTGCGCCGCTCGATCGAAACCGATTCAGGCATCGTCAGGATCACCCGATAGCCGCGCGATGCGGCAATGAAGGCGAGCCCGATGCCGGTATTGCCCGAGGTCGGCTCGACGATCACCGCATCCGGACCGAGCCGGCCTTCCTCCTCGAGCGCCAGAATCATGCTGACCCCGATCCGGTCCTTGACGCTCGCGATCGGGTTGAAGAATTCAAGCTTGAGGCAGAGATCGGCGGTGATGCCATCCTCGCGGCAGATGCGCGGAATGCGCACGAGCGGTGTGTTGCCGATGGTTTCAGCGATGCTGTCATAGATGCGGCCACGGAGCGGCGCATCGAAGGTCATGGGCTTCGGCTTGCCGTCGGTGTTGCCGTTCGTGTTCATGGACCCTCCCCTTTTGCCGTGGTTGCCCTTATCTTCCGCCATCCTCTTCGTTCATTTCGCGGCGTGGTACGAAGAGCGTGCTGGTCATCTCCTGCACTTTCTCGCCATGCTGGTTCAGCGTCGTCGCGCGGAAGCGCACCAGCCCGAATTCGGGCCGGGAGCGGGAGATGCGCTTCTCCAGCACCTCGGTCTCGGCCGAAAGCGTATCTCCCGGCCGGACCGGCTTGGGCCAGGTGAGCGCCTCCACGCCGGCGCCCACGCTGCCCCCGGCGATCGGCGGCAGCCCCCCGGCCATCAGCATCCGCATGGTCACCGACGCCGTGTGCCAGCCGCTCGCGATCAGCCCGCCATAACGGCCGTGCGAAGCCGCCGCCTCGTCCGTGTGCTGGGGCTGAGGATCATACTGCGCCGCGAATTCCTTGATGGAAGCCGCATCGAGCGAGTGATGGAGCGGCGAGACGAAACGCTGGCCGGGCAGGAAGTCCTCATAGTGGAAAGGCGCCATGTTTTCGTTGACGTCCTTCATCTTCGCGCCTCTGCGAGGCGACGCGGATCGAGCAGGCGGTCGAGCTCCGCCTCCGGCAGAAGACTCTGCCCAAGCGCCAGCTCCCGCACCCTTCGCCCCGAGGCGAGCGCTTCCTTCGCCAGCAGGGAAGCACGTTCATATCCGATGGCCGGGACGAGCGCGGTGACGATACCCACCGACGCCTCGACATGGCGCCGGCAATTCTCCTCCCGCGCTTCAATACCGATCACGCAACGTTCTGTAAACGTATTGATGACGTTCGTCATCAGCATCAGCGACTCCTGGATATTGTACGCGATCAGAGGCTCGAAGGGATTGAGCTGAAGCTGCCCGGCTTCGGCCGCCATGGTCACCGCGAGATCATTGCCGATGACCTGAAAGCAGACCTGCGTCAAAACCTCGGCGATCACCGGATTGACCTTGCCCGGCATGATCGAGGAGCCGGGCTGCACGGCCGGAAGCTGAATCTCGCCCAATCCGCCGCGCGGTCCCGAGGAGAGCAGGCGAAGATCATTGCCGATCTTGGAGAGCTTGGTCGCCACCCTTTTCAGCACGCCGGAGAAGAGCACGAAGGCCCCCATGTCCCAGCTCGCCTCGAAGAGATTGGGCGATGCCACCAGCGCGAAGCCGGAAAGGGTGGAAAGCTCGGCGATCGCGCGCGCGGCGTAGCCCGGCTCGGCATTGATGCCGGTGCCGATCGCGGTGCCGCCGAGATTGACCTCGTGCAGCAGCCGCGCCACCTCGGCGAGCCGCTGAATATCCTCACGCACGGTGACGGCAAAGGCGCCGAGCTCTTCGCCGAGCGTCATCGGCACGGCATCCTGCATCTCCGTGCGTCCGAGCTTGAGCACATGCGCGAATTCGGCGGCCTTGCGCTCGAAGGCGCCGGCAAGATTTTCGAGCGCGTTCCGCAGCGCGCCCGAGGAAAGCAGGATCGCGACGCGCACCGCCGTCGGGTAGGCATCATTGGTCGATTGCGACATATTGACATCGTCGTTCGGATGCAGCGCCTCGTAATCCCCGCGCTGGCGGCCGAGCAGCTCGAGGCCGCGATTGGCCAGCACCTCGTTCATGTTCATGTTGGTCGAGGTGCCCGCTCCGCCCTGGATGACATCGATCGGGAACTGCTCGGCGAGCTTGCCCTCCATCACCTCCTCGGCAGCTCCGACGATGGCGCGGCATTTCGCCGCAGAAAGCGTGCCGAGCGCCGCATTGGCACGCGCCGCCGCGACCTTGACCATCGCGAGCGCCGCGATGAGATGCGGGTAGTGCGAAAGCCGCACCCCGGAGATCGGGAAATTGGCGATCGCGCGCGCGGTCTGCGCGCCCCAATAGGCCGTCGCAGGCACGCGCACCTCGCCCAGGCTGTCATGTTCGATGCGGGTGGCGATCGGGTCCATCATCTCTCCTTCGGCCATCTCTCCTTCGGCCGTCACCGGCGCGGGCGATGCTGCCCCTCGGCAGCTTTCCCGCCAACCCGAGCGACCCTTTGGCTGCCATGACCGGAGCGGGATAAGATCGCTCGCGCTCACCCATCCCGCTCTCGCCATTTGTTTTCCCGCGTGATCCACGCCTTCGGCGATCACGCTCCGGATCGCTCGCCCCTCCGCTTGCGCGGGACGATAATCGGCCGGCGATTCGCCTGGAGTGAGAAGATGTCCGCGCTGCTGGTTCCCCTCGTGCTCGGTCTTGCCCTGCTCGCCGCCCTCCTCGTGCTTTCATGGCAGGGCCGGGCTTTCGCGAGCCTTCATGCGCTCACCCGCCAGACCCTGGCTGCTGCCGAGAACGGGCGCGGCGGGCTCGCCGATGCCGAGAGGGCGCTCACCGCCCTGGTGGTCGAGCGGCAGGAGGGCCTGCGCACCCAGCTCGCCGCCAGCCTGGGCGAGATGCGCACCGCGCTCGCCGAGGAGCAGGGCAAGCTCCGGCTTCACCTGGCCGAGGCGGCGGAGCGCAGCGGCCGCGAGCAGGCCGAGCGCTTCGAGCGGCTGCGCGCCATGACCGAGGAAAAGCTCGCCGAGCTCCGTCTCGGCAACGAGGCCAAGCTCGCGGAAATCCAGAAGACCGTGAACGAAGACCTTCAGGCCAGCGTGCAGAAGCGGATGGAAGAAAGCTTCTCCCGCGTCATCGAGCAATTCGCGGCGGTGCAGAAGGCGATGGGCGAGGTTCAAGCGGTGACGGCCGAGATCGGCGATATCAAGCGCATCTTCGCCAACGTGAAAACACGCGGCGGCTGGGGCGAAACCCAGCTTCGCGCCATGCTCGACGACCTGCTGCCCGCCGGCACCTACGATGCCAACTGCAAGCTCGGCCCGGAGACCGACGAGGCGGTGGATTTCGCCATCCGCATGCCCGCCCGGGGAGAGGAGAAGCCGCTGCTGCCGGTGGACGCGAAATTCCCGCTCGAGGATTACGAGCGCCTCCTTTCGGCCATGGAGGCGGGCGATGCCGAGTCCGAGCGCATTGCCCGCCGTGGCATCGAGCGGCGCGTGCGCGACGAAGCGCGCAAGATCGCGGAGAAATATATCCGTCCGCCGCGCACGGTCGAATTCGCGGTGCTCTATCTCACCACCGACGGGCTCTATACCGAGGTCGCCCGCGTGCCCGGCCTGATCGAGGAACTCGGCCGCACGCACAAGGTGCTCGTGCTCGGCCCAAGCCTCTTCCCCGCCCTGCTCCGCACCATCCAGCTCGGCTTCGTCACCCTCGCCCTCGAGCAGAAGGCGGACGAGGTGCGCCAGCTCCTCGGCGCCACCAAGATCGAGATGGTGAAAATGGACGAAGTGCTGGAACGGCTCGCCGGCCAGGCCGGCCGCATGTCGAACACGATCGACATGGCACGCCGGCGCACCCGCGTGGTCAGCCGCAAGCTCCGCGAGGTCGAGATCCCCGACTCCGAGCAGGCCGCCCTCCTGCTCGCCCCCGACCCGGACGAGCCGAGCGAAGAAGAAGCATAGGCCAGGGGACGCTGTCCCCTGGACCCCCGCCAAGGGCTGAGCCCTTGGCGGGGTTCCAAGGGGCAGAGCCCCTTGGCCTTTCTTCCTACGCGGCTTGTGGCACGCGGCGGATGCGCAGGCGCTTGAGACGGCGGGCGTCGGCTTCGAGGACGCGGAATTCGAGGCCGGAGGGGTGGCTCAGCACTTCGCCGCGTGTCGGCACGCGGCCGGCGAGTGTGACGACGAGGCCTCCGACCGTGTCGAGATCAGCCTCTCGCTCCTCCGGCGTGAGGACTGGGCCGAGACGGGCCTCGAGCGCTTCGACCGGCAGCCTGGCGTCGACATCGAGCGAGCCATCGGGGCGTTCGGTGATGAGCGAGCTTTCGGCTTCGTCGTGCTCGTCCGAGATATCGCCGACGATCGTCTCGACCAGGTCCTCGATCGTCACCAGCCCATCGATGCCGCCATATTCGTCCACCACCAGGGCGAGATGGGTATGGGCCTGGCGCATCTGGAGCAGGAGGTCGAGGACGGGGATCTGGGGCGCGACCATGAGCGGCCGGCGCAAGACGTCCGTGAGGCGGAAGGCCTCGGGTTTGCCCACGTAGCCGAACACGTCCTTGATGTGGACCATGCCGACGATGTCATCGAGCTGCTCGCGATAGACCGGGAGCCGCGAATGTCCTTCGCGGCGGATCAGATCAAGCGCTTGCTCGAGTGTCGTGTCCTCCTGGATCGCGACAATATCGGCGCGCGGCACCATCACATCGTCCGCCGTGGTGTCGCGCAGCCGGAGCACGTTGGCGATCAGCGCCCGCTCGTGGCTGTCGAGCTCCGGAAGCTGGCCGGGCTGTGGTGGCTCGGCCGCTTCCTGCATCAGCTCGGCGATGGTCGAGCGCAGGG
>JASHVY010000191.1 GCA_030044345.1 Acetobacteraceae bacterium
ATCGAGGCCATCATGACCGCCGCGCGCACGGGACGGATCGGCGACGGCAAGATCTTCGTGAGCAACGTAGAGGAGGTAATCCGCATCCGCACCGGCGAGCGGGGCGAGGACGCAATCTGACCCCTCCCCGGAATGCCCTTATGAATGCCCATCATGAATGCCCGTTGTGAATGCCCGTTCAGCCGGTATCCGGCGATGCGGGGCCAAGCCCCCAACACACATGACGACCCACCCAGCGACGATCCCCAAGCATAGAGAATGGAGAAAGGAATGGCGAAGCGACCCAGCGCGCCCGGCGGCGGCGTGAGCAAGGTCCTGGACATGATGAAGGAGCACGCGGTCGAGTTCGTGGACCTTCGGTTCACCGATCCGCGCGGCAAGTGGCAGCACACCGCCCAGGCCGCCGCGACCATCGACGAGGATGCCTTCAAGGACGGGATCATGTTCGACGGCTCCTCGATCGCCGGATGGAAGGCGATCAACGAGAGCGACATGATCCTGATGCCGGATCCGGATACGGCCTGCCTCGACCCTTTCGCGGCCAAGCCCTCGCTCATTCTCTTCTGCGATATTCTCGAGCCATCCACCGGCCAGCCCTATGGGCGTGACCCGCGCTCGACGGCGAAGAAGGCCGAAACCTATCTCAATTCCACCGGCGTCGGCGACACCGCCTTCTTCGGCCCCGAGGCCGAGTTCTTCGTCTTCGATTCGGTGCGTTTCGGCACCGGCGGCAATTACGGCCTGTTCCAGCTCGACAGCACCGAGGGGCCGCAGGCTTCGACCAAGGACTATCCCGAAGGCAACACGGGACATCGCCCGCCCGTGAAGGGCGGCTATTTCCCTGTTCCACCCGTCGATTCGGAAAGCGATCTGCGCGCCGAGATGCTCTCGACCATGGGCGAGATGGGAGTCGGGATCGAGAAGCACCATCACGAGGTCGCGCAGAGCCAGCACGAGCTCGGCATCAAGTTCAGCCCGCTCGTCAAGATGGCCGATGCGATGCAGATCTACAAATACTGTATCCACAATGTCGCGCACAGCTACGGCAAGACGGCGACCTTCATGCCGAAGCCGATCTATGGCGACAATGGCTCGGGCATGCACTGCCACCAGTCGATCTGGAAAGCGGGCAAGCCGCTCTTCGCCGGCAATGGCTATGCCGATCTTTCGGAGCTCGCGCTCTATTATATCGGCGGCATCATCAAGCACGCGAAGGCGCTGAACGCTTTCACCAACCCGACCACGAACAGCTACAAGCGCCTGATCCCGGGGTTCGAGGCGCCGGTGCTGCTCGCCTATTCCGCCCGCAACCGCTCCGCCTCCTGCCGCATTCCCTACGCCACCAGCCCCAAGGGCAAGCGCGTGGAGGTGCGGTTCCCGGATGCCGCCGCCAATCCCTACCTGGCATTCTCGGCGATGCTGATGGCCGGGCTCGACGGCATCCGCAACAAGATCCATCCCGGCGATCCGATGGACAAGGACCTTTACGATCTGCCGCCGGAGGAGCTGAAGGGAATCCCGACCGTTTGCGGCTCGTTGCGCGAAGCCATCGGCGCGCTCGAGGCCGATCACGACTTCCTGCTTGCCGGCGATGTCTTCAACGAAGACCAGGTGGAGAGCTATATCGCGCTCAAATGGACCGAGGTGTACCGCTTCGAGCATACGCCGCATCCGGTCGAGTTCGAAATGTACTATTCCGTCTGAACGCAAAGCGGACGGAGACGAAGGAAGGCCGGGGCTTGCCCCGGCCTTTTCGTTTGCAAGGCCGGATCGATATGGCTTCCGGTGGAATCGCCGCAGGTTTGAATCACGCGAGAACACAAATGGCGAGAGCAGGAGGCAAGAGCGGAAGCGAACGCATCCCACTCTAGAAAGTGTTATGAACCTTCCACCAAGCCCCGTGGTGTAAACAAAATACGATAAACAAAAAGCGGTAAGCGAAGAAGAGAGGTCGTTCTTTCTTGAAAGAAAGAACCAAAGAACTTTTATCCTTTCATTCGGAGTCCATAACCGGCATTTGGTCCGGAAAACGGAGAAAAGTCTTTTTGCTTCTTTTTCTTCAGAAAAAGAAGCTTTCTTCTTTCTGAGACTTCATCGAAGTTCATAACACCTTCTAAGAGCTGCTTGCGCCGTCGTGCTTGCGCAAGCTCCGTGCCATTGTTCCGTCGCGCGGAGCCTCGGCGTTCTTGTATTTAACGTGCTCGATGAATGCGCGCAGCTTGGGCAGGACCTGGCGTTTCCCCGGGTGGTATAGAAAAACCCCTGGCAGGGTGACGGCGAATTCTGTCAGGAGCGCTTGCAATCGGCCGTCGGCAATGGGCGTTTTGGCGAGCGGGCCAGGCACCTGCGCAAGCCCCACACCTTGAATCGCCGCGCCGAGGAGGGTGGGGTAATCGTGCGCGATGAGCGGCCCGGAGACGATTGCCTCGACCGGCTTGTTGCCATTGACGAAGGGCCAGGGCGCGATCGAACCATCCGAGCGGCGCATGCGCAGGCAAGCATGGTGACGCAGATCGTCGATGCGCTCCGGCGACTTTCGCTGGCGCAGATAATCGGGGCTGCCAACGACCACGAACGGGAACGGCGGCGTCAGCCGCACCGCGACCATGTCCGCCGCGATGAACTGGCCCAGACGGATACCCGCGTCAAAGCCTTCAGCCGCGAGGTCGACCAGTTCTTCGCTTGCCGCAATCTCCACCTCGACCTCGGGATAGGCCTGGCTGAAGGATGCAATCAGCGGCTCCAACAGGATCGGCACCACCGCGCGCGGCACCGAAAGACGTAACAGTCCAGCAGGTCGCTGTCCGAGTTCACGCGCGGCCTCGCTGGCGGCGACGAGCTAGCTCAGACAGCCGGAGGCGGTCGCACCGGTCGTGGCCACGTCAGGTCTCGCCGGCTCCGTCATTTCAGATGGCCGGCGAGAGCTTGTTAA
>JASHVY010000192.1 GCA_030044345.1 Acetobacteraceae bacterium
TCGGCCTTCGGATAGTGCACATCGACCAGGTCACGCATGTATTCGGCGAAGTCGCGGGCCGTGCGGTGGTCGGTGACCTTGACGTTGCGCCACGGACAATGCGCATTGACACACACAAACAAGTTTACGGTACCGTTGCGGCGATATTCGTAGTCGTGGCGGCGCGGTTGTCCCGGCGCCGCCAGGACCGGCTCACGGACTTCGCCGATCAGCTGCGTCGGGCTCTCGTCGAAGCAGACCACCGGCCTCTTCGGATCGGGAGCCTCGGTGTCGTACTGCCGTTTGGAGTGAGGAGGCTATATAACAAAATCAAGGGTTGGGCATTGCCCTTAAATTGAGAAATTGACATTGGGAATGAGAATTTGTTTGGCTTGGTGCCATTAATTTGAGAAGTTGGGCCCGGCACGTTGTAGTGAGGTGGGCGGGCCATGATGGCCGAAGCGAGTGCAGAGGACAGGCCGGGCTGGGCCGAGGCCTGCCGTCGCGAGGCGGCAATTCGGGGCCTGCTGGACCGCCACCCTGAGCGCCTGAAGATGGCAGCGGTCGACGACGTCGCCTGGGAGCTCGGGGTAAGCCGGGCGACCCTGTATCGGCTGATTGGGCGCTATCGCGCCACCCGCACCGTCGAAGGATTATGCGGGCCGGGCAGGGGCCGCCCGGAGGGAACCCGGGTTCTGGACAAGGCCAAGGACAGATTGATCCGTGAAATCATTGAACGAGAATACCTGAAACCCACCAGACCACCGTTCCTGCGTGTGTTTGAGCACATACGGATTGCCTGTCGCCGGCACGGCTGGTCAGCACCAAGCTGGCGCACGGCCAAATCACGTCTGCTTTCCATCGATCAGCGCGTGCGGGCTGTTCGCAGGGGCGATGCCACGGCCATTAGCGCCATGACCCCCACTCCCGGGGAGTACGTTGCAACCCGCCCCCTCGAGATCGTGCAGATCGACCACACCCAGGTGGATGTCATCGTGGTTGACGAGCAGAGCCGGGCTCCGATCAGGCGGCCCTGGATCACCCTTGCGATGGACGTGCTGACCCGCATGGTCGCGGGCTTCTATCTCAGCCTGGACGCGCCGTGCCGCGTTTCAATCGGGCTGTGCCTTCTGCATGCGGTGTACGACAAGACTTCCTGGATGGCAGAGCGGGATATCGACGCTCCCTGGCCTGTTGGCGGCCTGCCCGAGGCATTGCATGCCGACAACGGCCCTGATTTCCGCAGCCGGGCCTTTGAGCGAGCATGCCGGAACTACGGCATCCAGCTGATCTGGCGCCCCCCGGGGCAGCCTCATTTTGGTGGGCACATTGAGCGGCTGATCGGCACCCAGATGGGGGCAGTGCACCTTCTGCCGGGTACGACCTTCAGCAACCCCAACGAGCGGGGCGGCTATCAATCCTCACATGCTGCCCGCATGACGCTTCGTGAACTCGAGCGCTGGATCGGCTGGGAGATCGCTGGCCATTATCATCAGCGCGTCCACAGAGGGCTGCATCGTCCGCCGATTGCCGTTTGGCGCGAGTATGAGGAGCGGTCTAATTTCCGCATGCCTGTGGATCGCCTCCAATTTTGGGTCTCCTTTCTTCCTGAAGAGGAACGAATGCTACGGCGGGATGGCATCCATTTCTACAACATCAGATACTGGTCTGATGCCTTGGCGGCGGATGTTGGCCACGCCAAGGGCAAGTTGCTCATAAAGTATGATCCGCGCGACTTGTCGCGGATCTTCGTTCGCCGTCCCTCTGGCCGGTTTGTCGAAGCGAGATATCGCGATCTCAGTTGGCCGGCCATTACGTTGGCTGAGCAGAATGCTGCGGTCCGTCAGCTGAAAGCGCAGGGACGCCATGAGATCGATGAAGCGATGATCTTCACCACCACCATTCGGCAGCGCGAGATCGAGGACAACGCGCGGAGACAAACGGCGGCGGCTCGTCGGCGTCGAGAACAGCGCCCCCTATCGCTACCTGCCGACAAGAAGGGCGGCAACCTCAAGGGCATCGATTCACGCAAAGCGTCTGGTGCAGAAGAAGGGTCGGAGACATGGCGTGACCACTGAGCCGCCTCATCTGACCGCCTCTGCCGCAGAACTACTGTCGGAGCCGAATGCCAATCGGATACGCGCGATCCGCGCCGAACGCTGGGTCCATTATTCGCGCGCCAACCATGTGTTGCAGATTCTGAACCAGCTCCTCGATCATCCTCGCACCACCCGGATGCCCAGCTTCGCCATTTACGGTGACAGCGGGATGGGGAAGACGATGATCATGGAGAAGTTCCGCCGGGAGCACCCCCCGCTATTTGACAGTGGGGCCGGGGTTGAGCGCACACGGGTGCTGGCGTTGTAGCTGGCAGGCAAGCCTGGGGAGCGCCGCCTCTACGCGCAGATTTTGACCACGCTGGGCGCCCCGCAAAACCCAAGAGCCGCAGTCGTTGATCTTGAACAAGTGGCGCTTCGGCTCATGCGTGCAGTTGATGTCCATGTCCTTGTGCTCGACGAAATTCACAACATCCTTGCGGGCACGTTCAGGGAACAGCGGATCGTGCTCAACACGCTGCGGTATCTGAGCAACGAGCTCAAGGTGTCCCTCGTATGCGTCGGTGTGAAGGACGCTAGGGAGGCGATCAGTGGTGATGTTCAGTTGGCACGCCGGTTCGAAGAGTTCCCATTGCCGCGTTGGTCAGCCGATGAGGAGTTTGAGCAATTGCTGCTTGCGATCGTTCGCAACCTTCCCCTCCGGCAACCGACGGTCCTGTCGGCACGGGCGGTGAGGAAGATCCTGCAGGTCACCGACGGCATCAACGGCAAAGATTTTCCGAATGCTGAACGGCCTCGCGATCGAGGCTATCGAAACCGGTGCGGAGCACATCGCCGAAGATGCGATCGAGCGATGGCGGCCGGCCACGAGCCATGAGTTGGTGTTCGCGTGATCCCACGTTGCCTGTCGGCCAGGCCGCTGCCGGTGGTGCTGCCACCGTTGGCGGACGAGTTACTGTCGTCCTGGGTTAGCCGGCAAGCGGACTTCTATGGCGTGGGCGGTGGACAACTTCTGCGACATTGCTCATTGGAGGCTGCAAACCTGCGGGAGCTGGATCTCAAACTTACGTCTTTTGACCGGCGCCGGCTTGGCCATCTGTTTCGATACGACCCACGTGCGATCCGGAACATGACACAGTCACGGGGCCGACCTCAGCCAGTCGGCCTGATCGCGACGACCCGACCGATGCAGACATGCACGAGATGTCTCACGCGCCACCGGGCTGAATCGGCAACCCGCGGTGCACGGTTACGCAGCTGGATGGAAGGGTGGCGGATAGGCTGCCCTGTATGCGGGGCAGCGATGGTAGACGCCCGACCACTCGACCTGCTCACCAGAGGTGATCCAAATAACGCGTTGCTCGTGAGCGTGGCTGAGCCGGCGAGGCGGGGCGAGCAGATGATGACACGTGCAATCCGCCTGGGCCGACGGGGCAATCAGTTTGTTGCCCTCATGCGAAACCTACTGCTCCCACGGGCGACACCGGTACGCGTGGGATCATTCAGGGACGAGATACCAAGGCTGTTGGACATGGTCGTGCCGGGCTTCGATCGCTTTCTGCATCGCCTGTATCCAGCCTTCCGGAGGCCAGGCACCCTCCTGCTGCCACTCAACATCCGAATTCCTGTGCTGGCCGGTGTTGCCCGCGTTGCGACCCAGCCTGATCACTGGGCGGACAGCTTACTCGGCTCCGTCGCCGATGTCGTGCGGCCACCGCTGGCGGAATGCCTGAGAGACCTGTCAAACAGAGGGTTCGGCATAGGCGCTCGTCCCCCGCCCTGAGCGAAGGGGCAGGGCAGGGGGAAGTTCGCATTTATTGCCGCTAAATTGAGAAAACCGCGGCACCGCTTTCTCATTCCAAACGGCAACGCTAACCACTTGCGAGCACTTTTCTCAATCCAAGCGGCAATATGACAGCCGTTCTGATCGGCAAACGTGGGTATGTCGGTCGCCCGGGCGGCATCCAGCATCGCTAGAGCAACCGGATTGGGATCTGGGGCGGGCTGGACGAAGACGAGGCCGCCCCTCCCACGGCGTGCGCCATCTTGCTCACCCTGCCAATCCTCGATACGCCGATATATCCCCAGGACCGATTCGTAACTCCACGCCGCATCGCCTGTCTCTGCGGCGAAGTAATCCCAGTCATTCCTGTGCCCGCGGGACCAAACCATCACATTGATGC
>JASHVY010000193.1 GCA_030044345.1 Acetobacteraceae bacterium
GGAGGGATGGTCGTTTCATGATCCGTACGATCGGCGTCATCGCCGCCCTCGTCGCTGCAATTGTCCTGGTTGGTTCGCACAAGGCGGCAAAGGCGCAAACGGAATTTCCGCCTCCGCAAGGCAAAGGGCCCGTCATTGTCGTCGTTTCCGGCCAGTTGGGCGCGGCCTATTACGTGTCTCCCGCCAAAGATATCGCCGCCCTCGGCTATGACGTCATATTGCTTGACGGAAATGCCATGGCAGGAAGCCACGGCCAGGCACTGCTGGCCGCCGTCCAGAGGGCACGAAACTCTCCTCACGGAAATCCCGGCAAGGTCGGAGTGGTCGGTTTCTCGTTGGGCGGCGGGGAGGCGCTTTTCTATGCCTCGCGGTGGCCGGATCAGGTCTCGGTCATCGTCGCATGGTACCCGCTCACCTCTCCGATACGGGATCCTGCGAGTTTCGTGGCGGGAATCAGGGTTCCGGTCCTGATGTTTGCCGGTGAGTTGGACCACTACAAAAATTGCTGTCTCATCAGCACCGCGCGTGGGCTCGCCGCCGCTGCCGGTGCGCAGGGCGCGCCGCTCGAGGTGATCACTTATCCGAACACCCAGCACGATTTCATCTTTTCTGGATCCAACTACAACGCGGCGGCGGCAACCGACAGTTGGCGAAGGGCGGAGGCAAGGCTCGCCCAATATCTCGGGCACTGAGCGTGGGAGGCATTTCCGGGTCTTCACGATCCCGCCGGCAGAGATAGGCCCGCAGGGCGGAAGAGGCTTTCGGGTTTCCCCGGGGAAGCCTGGTGCTTGCCGAGGAGAGAAAAACCCCCGATCCTAGCGCGGGATGCGTTCGCTCGCGCTCATGCATCCCGCTCTTGGTCTTTGTTTTCCCGCGTGATTGAGACCTCCGGTGACCCCACCTCCGGTCATCACGCTCTGGCACAGTATCTTTTTTCCCGCGCGAGGCAGGGCTCACGATGGTGAATGCTCCCGAACGGTCTGCCGCGGGCAAGGTTCGCTCTCACGCAATGACGGCACGGGGAGAGAACGAGCCGGCTCCGCCCAGCTTTCCGCCGCCGGGGGAACGCCGCCAGCATCTCGAATTGGCGCTTACCCTCGCCCTGCTGGCGCTCCTCATCTTCGCCGCGTTCCTCGTGCTGCGGCCCTTCATCACCGCGGTGCTGTGGAGCGTCGTGCTCGTGGTGGCGACCTGGCGCGGCTATCAGCGGCTGGTTTCCCTGCTTGGCGGAAGGCGCCGGCTTGCGGCTCTTCTCGCAACACTCATCCTCGCGATCGTCCTGGTCGTGCCGCTCGTGCTTATCGCCGGCCGTCTTGCTGAAGCCCTGGCCCGTGTCGCCTCTCATCTCAAGGTCTTCGTCGAGCAGGGGCTTGAGCCGCCTGCCTGGCTCGGCGAGCTTCCGCTGGTCGGCCGCTATCTCCTCTCAGAGTGGCACCGCCTGCTCAGTGATGATGCGGCCCTGCAACGGCTGATCGGCACGGAGATACGCCCCCTCATTCTCTGGCTGCTCGGCGCCTTCGCCACACTCGGCACCGGCATGCTTCAGGTCGCGCTCGCCGTATTTTGCACGCCGTTCTTCTATCTCGGTGGGCCCGGCGCGGCGCGGCGGGGGCGCGATATGCTGCGCCATCTCGCCGGAGAACGGGCGGATGAGCTGGTCACCGTCGCCCATCTCACGTTGCGCGGCGTGGTGGTCGGTATTCTCGGCGCTGCGGCGGCGCAGGGCGTCCTGGCGGGCCTCGGCTTCTGGGTCGCAGGGCTGCCGGAGGCGACGCTGCTCGGTATCGCGACCTTCTTCGCCGGCATCATCCCCAATGCCGCCTTCCTCATCCTTGTGCCGGCGACGGCCTGGGCCTTTTATGAGCTCGGCACCGGCTGGGGCATCGGGCTGCTGGTATGGAATTTCGGCATTGTCGGCCAGATCGACAGCGTCATCCGCCCGATGGTCATCGCGCGCGGCGCCCGCATGCCGTTGCTGCTCGTGTTGTTCGGCGTGATCGGCGGCCTCGGTGCGTTCGGCTTTCTCGGCATTTTCCTCGGCCCGACATTGCTCGCCCTGCTCTATACTCTCATCCGTGACTGGAGCCCGGAGGAAACCGACGGCTAAAAAAACCCGGATGCGCGGCGGCTCGTCATTGATATCCGTCAATGTCATCGGGCCGTGATCGCGAAAAAGCCGCGAGACGCCCAACGAGGGACAAGGGGAGATCGATATGTCCGCGACGACGGGCCTTGGCCCCATCCTCGACTATTGGCAGGACGTCTGGCAGCGCACTCTCCTGTTTCTCGATGCGCTGCGCGAGCGTGGCAACACCACCCTGGCACACAATGCCCTTGCTGTGCCGCATGTCCTCAGCTTCAAGGCCGAGCGCGTCATGGACGGGCGCACATTGCCCCGTCCGGTCAATTACGGTCTCGCGCGGATCATCCCGCCCGACGGGAAGCTGCCCGATCCGGTGAAACGGCCTTTCATCGTCGTCGATCCGCGTGCCGGCCATGGCCCTGGCATCGGCGGGATGAAGCAGGAGAGTGAGATCGGCGAGGCGCTCGCTGCGGGTCATCCTTGCTACTTCATCGGCTTCCTGCCCGAGCCTGTGCGCGGACAAACCGTCGAGGATGTCTGCCTCGCCGAGGCGGCCTTCGTCGCCGAGGTCGCGGCACGCCACCAGGAGGCGGAGGGCAAGCCCGCGATCATCGCCAATTGCCAGGCTGGCTGGCAGATCATGATGATGGCGGCGATCCGGCCCGAGCTCTCCGGCCCGATCCTCCTGGCCGGCGCACCGCTCTCCTACTGGGCGGGCGTGCGCGGACGCAATCCGATGCGCTATCTCGGCGGCATGCTTGGGGGCACCTGGCTCACCGCGCTTGCGGGCGACCTTGGCAACGGCATCTTCGATGGCGCGAATCTCATCGCCAATTTCGAATCCCTCAATCCTGCCAATACGTTGTGGGGGAAGCCCTACAATGTCCATTCCAAGATCGACACGGAAATCCCCCGCTTCCTTGATTTCGAGACCTGGTGGGGCAGCCCGGTGCTGCTCGAAGCCGGGGAGATGCAATGGATTGCGGACAATCTCTTCGTCGGCAACAAGCTCACGGCCGGCGATCTCCGGACCGACGCGGGGTTGCGTATCGATCTCCGCAATGTCCAATCGCCGATCATCGTGCTCTGCTCCTGGGGAGACAATATTACCCCGCCGCAGCAGGCGCTGGGCTGGATCACCGATCTTTATGACAGCGAGGAAGAGCTCGTCGCAAACGGCCAGACCATTGTCTATACCCTGCACCAGACCATTGGCCATCTCGGCATTTTTGTTTCGGGCAGAGTCGCCAGCAAGGAGCATGGCGAGTTCACCAACTGCATGGACATGATCGACCTGATGCCGCCCGGCCTCTATGAGGCGGTCATTACCGAGGTCGATGAAGACACCGCGAGCCCCGAGCTGATCCAGGGCCGCTATCTCTTCCGGCTTGAGGCGCGCAGCTTCGCCGATATCCGCGCGCTTGGCGGAAACAGCGCGGAGGACGATCTTCGCTTTGCGACTGTGGCGCGGGTTTCGGAAATCACGCAGGGGCTCTACCGGACGATGCTCGGCCCCGTGATCCGCCCGCTGGTCACGGAAGCGGGGGCGGAAGCGCTGCGGGCGCTCCATCCGCACCGTGTGCGTTTCGCCATGTTCTCGGACCGGAACCCGATGATGCAGCCGGTCAAAGCGCTGGCGGAGCGCGCGCGCGCGGAACGCCGACCCGTGGCCACGGACAATCCGCTGCTCGGTTTCGAGAAGGCAATGTCGCGCTGGATCACGGACACGCTCGAGTCCTGGGGCAAGCTGCGGGACATGACGATCGAGGCAACCTTCCTCAATCTCTATGGCGCACCGCTGCTTCAGGCGATGGTCGGCCTCGGTCCGCAAGATGCCGCGCCCCGCCGGCGCATTGCGCGCGACCTGGCCCGCGAGGCTACCGAGGCAAGGCGGCATGCCGAGCTTGAGCAGCGCTTCGAGCACGGTGGCATTCTCGAAGCGGTGATCCGCGCACTCATCTATGTTCGGCTGCCGGAGGGCGCGGTCGATGAACGCGGCTTTTCCGTGCTGCGGGCGATCCGCGCGGCGAGACCGGCGGAAAAGCGCCGCAGCATGAGCGAGCTCAAGACATTGTTGCGGGATCAGTATCTTCTCCTCCGCCGCGACCAAGCGCGGGCGATTGCGGCGATTCCGATGCTTCTGGCGGAAAACGAAGAGGAACGGGGCACCTGGCTCGACGCGCTGCGCCGGGTCCTCGCCGCGCCCGGAACGCTTTCGAAGGCGGCCAGAGGCCGGTTACGGGAAGTCGAGAGGCTGTTCGGCGCTGCGCCCGAGGCTACGCCCAAGGCCGTTCACGTCGGATCATAGTCGGATCATAGACGGGGCAGCTCTCCCGACGCCGCCCACGAGTAAAGCCTTTCACCCTTTCTTGCCGGGAAGGGTCTCTTCCCGCCGCCGGCGCAGCGCCTCGTTGACATTCGCCAGCGTCTCGCTCGCCGGAGCCTCGCCTGTCGGCGCCTCCGGTTTCCCCGCGAACCTCTCGGCGAAGGCTCGCACGAGATCCGAGCGCGCGACGATGCCAACCAGCCTGCCCTCGCGGAGGACCGGGACGCGCTTGATGCTCTTGCTCGTCATCAGGCGTGCGACCTCGCGCGCCGGTGTGTCCTCGTTCACCGTGACCACGCCTGTGGACATCACGGTTTTGACCTTGTTCCGCGCGTCACGGATATTCGCAAGGAAGCTCGGCGCGAGATTCCCGCCCTCGGCCAGCATGTCGAGCCATCGCGCCTGCTTCTCGCTACACCCTTCGTGCCAACGTACCAGATCGCCCTCGGTGAGGATGCCGACGATTGTTCCGGCATCATCGACCACGGGCAGGCCGCTGATACCGCGATGCGCCATCAGGCGCACCGCCTCCATCAGCGAGGTATCGGGTTGCACCACGGCGACGTCCCGCGTCATCAATTCACCGGCCGTAATGACGGTCTCGTCGAACATCGCTCCCCTCTCTCCTCATTCGCGGCGCACAGGCCCGCCTCTCACTTGCCTATAGCGCCGCGTTCGGCCTTGACCCGGATCAATGCCGCGCGCTGCGCCGGCAGTCAACAACCGGCAACTTCTTGGGCGGGCAGCAGCCGGTCTAGAGCGGGATGGGATCGCTCGCGCTCCCCCATCCCGCTCTCGGTCATTGTTTTCTCGCGTGATTCAGACCTGCGGTGATTCCACCTTCGGTCATCACGCTCTCGCGCGGGATGGGATCGCTCGCGCTCACCCACCCCGCTCTCGGCCATTGTTTTCCCGCGTGATTCAGACCTCCGGTGATTCCACCTTCGGTCATCACGCGCTATGAATATTCGAAATAATGGCGAGGAAGGGCCTCCACCCGAGCGAGTTTGGCCGTCGGCCCGCTGGGACAGCCGTTCCGGGGAGGTCCGTTCCTTCCTTTCCGTGGTCGGGGGCCATGGAGCCAGGAAAAGGAATTGTCCATGAACGCTGCCAAGAACAAGAAAAAGAGCCAGGCCGAAACCGTCGTCGTTCCGAAGGACGGCAAGCTCAAGTTCAAGGAGTATGCGCGGGAACTGGCCCGGTTGCATGTCGAGCTGGTCCAGCTCCAGCAATGGACGGTTCGCCAAGGCAGGAAGATCTGCGTCGTCTTCGAGGGTCGGGATGGCGCAGGAAAGGGCGGGGTGATCAAGGCCATCACCGAGCGGGTGAGCCCGCGGGTGTTCCGTGTCGTCGCCCTTCCCGCGCCGACCGAGCGGGAAAAATCGCAGATGTATATCCAGCGCTATCTCCCCCACCTTCCTGCCGCCGGGGAGATCGTGATCTTCGATCGTAGCTGGTACAACCGTGCCGGCGTCGAACGGGTGATGGGATTCTGTGAGGAAAGCCAGGTGCGGCGGTTCCTCGAGATGTTGCCGGCCGTGGAGAAGGCGATCGTCGAGTCCGGGATCATTCTGCTGAAATATTGGCTTGAAGTCAGCGAGGCGGAGCAGACGCGGCGGCTGGAAGCCCGCATCGATGATGGGCGCAAGATATGGAAGCTCTCACCGATGGATCTCAAATCCTATAGCTGCTGGTACGATTATTCCCAGGCCCGGGACGAGATGTTCATGGCAACCGACACCGCATGGGCGCCCTGGTTCGTTGCCCACTCGGACGACAAGAGGCGGGCACGGCTCAACATTATATCCCACATGCTGAGCCACATCCCTTACGAGGCGATGCCGCGAGAGAAAGTGAAACTGCCGAAGCGGCAGAGCCCGCATGGCTACCGGGAGCCCGATTATCCGTATAAGTTCGTCCCCGAGCGGGTTTGGCCTTCACGGACGGAAGCTTCCTGATCGGGGAGAGGTCACTGCGCCTTTGCGGGGGAGGACGTCGCGGTCTCGGCGGGAACGGCCGCCTCGGCCTCCGCTTTCAGGTGCGGATAAAGCGAGGTGAGCGCCACCAGGACTCCATTGGTCCAGCCGAAGCCGATCTGCGTCGTATATTCTCCACCGCTGCCCGCATCGCCGCCGGTCGTGGTCACATTGTATTTCTCAACCAGTTTGGCGCTCTGCTTGTAGCCGGCGATATTCTTCTCGACCCATCGCGTGGCGATCTCCTCGGCGAGCGAATCGAAACCGTAATCGCGCAGCCCTGCCACGGCGATCCATTGTAGGGGCGCCCAGCCATTGGGTGCGTCCCATTGTTGCCCGCTATCCACCAGGCTCGTGGCCAGCCCACCCACATCGAGCAGCTTCTGCTGCACCGTTTCAGAAACAATCTTCGCCTCCGGCGCGGTCGCGACATGGAGAAAGAGCGGATAGAGCGTGGCGGCGGTGATATCACCGGTGAGCCTGCCGCTCCGCCACAGATAGTCGGTGAATATACCCTCCTGCGGATCCCACATCAGCCGGCGGATCGCCCCGGCGCGCTGCTCCGCGCGGTGGTGGAAGGAATCGGCCTCCGCGGTGTCTCCCTTCAGCTTGTACGCTTCCGAGAGCGTCTCCTCGAGATGGACGAGCAGGCTGTTGAGATCCACGGGCAGGATCTCGATCGTGCGCACGGTCGCGAGAGTCTTGCCATCGGCAAGCCATCGTGAGCTGAAATCCCAGCCGGATTCGGCCGTCGCCCGCAAATCGCGGCAGACGATCTCCGGCGGCCGGCCGGAAGCGGCGGCAGTCCGCACATCTTCGAGATAGGATTCGTCGCGCGGCACATCGCGCGCATCCCAATAGCGGTTGAGCAGCGTGCCGTCGGCAAGTCGCACGACATTGCGGAAGGCATGGCCGGGTGCGAGCGAATCCGCTCCCTCCATCCAGAAGTTCCATTCCTTCTGCAGTTCCGGCAAATAGCTTACGAGGATCTGGCTGCCGTCCGCCGCGGCGATCAGGTCGACCATCAGCGAGAAGAAAGGTGGCTGAGAGCGGCTGAGATAATAGCTCCGGCTGCCGTTCGGAATCATGCCGTAACGGCCGATCTCATAGGCGAAATCCTTCAGCATATCGACCGCGAGGCGATGCTGCCCATCCTTCAACAGGCCGAGCATCGTGAAATAGGAATCCCAGTAATAGACCTCCCGGAACCGTCCGCCCGGCACGACATAAGGATAGGGCAATGGCTGCAAGGTCGAATAAGCCGGCACCGAGGGGGCGGCTTGTTGCAGGTGCGGCCAGAGGCTTGCCACGTAATCGAGCAAATGTCTGCCGCGTGCCGCCGGCGTTACAACCGGACCCGCGGGCTGCGGGCCGACAAAATGCTGCCGGACGAAGGTCCGCAGGCTGAATCCCGGCATGTTCTTTGCGGCCAGGTATTCCTTCAGGATCGTGGCGGGCGGGGCGTCCGGGATCATGTCCGGGAAGGTTTTGCTGTCCGGGAAGATCGCGGCAAGCTCGACATCGCTGTAAAGCTGTCCGTACTCGATGGAGGGCGGCGTGGTATATGCCGGCCCTACCGTTTGCGCGTGGAGCGGGCCGGCCGCGAGACAGGCCACCGCTGCGACCGCGCCGAGCCATCTGGCCCAGCATGGCCGCCTTTGCCGATCTTTCTCCCGCAGGCAAGTCTTTTGCATGTGCGTGGCGTAGATTAGAGCCTGATCCATGCAATTTTCTACTGTTAAATCGCCTTGGGCCGGAAGCGGGACGCCGCGATGGCTTGCACTTGTCACGCTATTGACCGGAACGATATCGACAGCGCGCTTACAGGCGCGCTTCGCGAGGCGCTTTTGAACTCAATTGCCATCGTTCGCCGCGGCATTCAGCCTTGCCGAGCATCTGTAGAGCGCCTAGAATTTCGTTGCTTCCCCGTTTGTATCGTCATGGAAGACGCTTCAATATGCGACCGGGGCCGGGAAGATGCAAAACATTGCGTCCGAGGGCTTCCGCATTCGATGAGGAGCCGGAGCAACCACGTCGCGTAGGAGAGCCAGGCGATGCCGCCGCCATCCGACAAAATGGCGCGAAGTCCAATCGTCCCCCGGTGGAAAGACCGCAGCGATATGGTCTTCGTCCCCGGTGGCACCTTCCTTATGGGCTCGGACCGGCATTATGCCGAGGAGGCGCCCGCTCACCGCGTGGCAGTGGATGGGTTTTGGATGGATAGAACTCCAGTGACGAACCGGCAGTTCCGAGAGTTCGTCGCGGTAACCGGCTATATCACTTTCGCGGAAATCCCGCCTGATCCGAAAGATTATCCCGGTGCGCTGCCACACATGCTCTATGCCGGGTCCCTGGTATTCCAGCCGCCCAGCGGTCCGGTTGATCTTCGTGACTGGTCGCAATGGTGGACCTATCTCAAGGGCGCAGACTGGCGCCATCCTTGCGGCCCGGGTACGACCATCGACGGTCTTGACGAGCATCCGGTGGTCCATGTGTCCTTCACTGACGCGCTTGCGTACGCGAAATGGGCCGACAAGGATCTGCCGACGGAAGCGGAATACGAGTACGCAGCCCGCAACCAGCTTGATGGCACCGATTATGCGTGGGGCGATGCGTTGGCGCCCAACGGTCGGCACATGGCGAATACTTGGCAGGGCACATTCCCGCACGAAAATCTGGCCGAGGACGGCTATGCGCGTACTTCGCCCGTAACGGCTTTTCCGGAAAATCGTTACGGCCTCTTCGACTTGATCGGCAATGTGTGGGAGTGGACGACCGACTGGTACGCTTCAAGGCATCAGGCGAAATCCTCACAAGCCTGCTGCACGCCGGTCAATCCGCGCGGCCCCCGTGTGGAGGAAAGCTACGACCCACGGATGCCGCAAATCAGAATTCCGCGCAAGGTGGTCAAGGGAGGCTCTCACCTCTGTGCTCCCAACTACTGTCGACGCTACCGGCCCGCCGCCCGCCACGCTCATCCCATCGACACGTCCATGAGCCATATCGGTTTTCGATGCGTTGCGAGGAGCTGATACCAGATCGCCGGGAGGCGGAGCGGCGACAGGAGCCCATCCGTAGGATCAGAGCCTCCTGGTCAAGCCTGTGATTGCGCTCGCCTTTCTGTTGCTGGTCGGCGGCTTGCTATGGCCCGGTATCACGGGCGCGGTGCTTCAGCGCTTCTGGAACGATCTCATTGAGCGGCCTGACGCGCCGATGAAGCTTCGCTTCATTCCCGACGAGACGCTCGTCGTCGCGTTGCTGCTGGCGTTCGTACCGTGCTTGCTCATTCGTGGGCCAATTGCGCGAATTGCGGGCCGATCGCATGGAGGCGGATTTTCACACTGTCTCTCATGAAAGAGCCCGCACGCACCGCCGGCAGAAGGAAATCTTTCATGTCAGAGTCTTCCACCAAGACAGGCCCGAACAGATTCGAAGTTAGGGCGACGTCGGACAGCCATTTCGGTTGGATCCGCACCCGCCTCAGCCTTGAGCGCACGATGATGTCTTGGCTGCGGACGGCAGTCTCGCTGATTGGCTTCGGTTTCGCGATCGTACAGTTTTTCGAACGCATGCAGAATTTCCCCGGAACCCAGCACGCCCGGCTTCCAGGTGCGCCGTACTATTTGGGGCTGGCGCTGATCGCGAGCGGAATCCTGGCGCTTATCGTGTCGATCTGGCAATATCGGTGGACGGTCCAATATCTGTGGGGCGGATCATTCTCAGCAATAGCCGGAATGTCGGAGGAGAGAATGATCAAGGAGGGGAAGCAATCGCCTGTCATCGCGATCACCGTCCTCCTTATCTGCATCGGCCTCTTCGCCTTCTTTGCTGTCCTTCTGCGCCTTGTCTAGCCGTCCAGGCCGAGCAACCGCTTGCTCGCGGCTTTCCGATGTCACCAGACCAATGAAAGGAGACCGAGATGGCTAAAACAGACAAACCGAACATTCTCGTCATCTGGGGGGATGACATCGGCATTTCGAACCTGAGTTGCTATTCGCACGGGCTCATGGGCTACCACACGCCCAACATCGACCGCATCGCGCGCGAGGGCATGATGTTCACCGATTCTTACGGAGAACAATCCTGCACGGCGGGGCGTTCGTCCTTCATTACGGGACAGAGCGTCTACCGCACCGGCCTCTCCAAGGTCGGCATCCCCGGCGCGCCGATCGGGATGAACGAACGCCTCGTGACCATTGCGGCGTGCCTCAAGAACCAGGGCTACGCGACCGGCCAGTTCGGTAAGAACCATCTCGGCGACCTCAATCGCATGTTGCCGACCAACCACGGGTTCGATGAGTTCTTCGGCAATCTCTATCACCTCAACGCTGAAGAAGAGCCTGAATTGCCAGACTATCCTGCCGAGAAGGATTTCCCGAACTTTCGCAAGATGTTCGGACCGCGGGGGGTAATCCATTCATGGGCGACTGATCGGGACGATCCGACCGAGGAACCCCGTTGGGGCCGGGTCGGAAAGCAACGGATTACAGATACCGGCCCTCTCACAAAGAAGCGTATGGAAACCTGCGACGACGAATTCATCGTTTCAGCCAAGGATTTTATCAAGCGCCAACATGATGCGGGCAAGCCTTTCTTCGTCTGGCTCAACACCACGCATATGCACCTCTTCACCCACACCAAGCCAGAGAGCAGAGGCCAGGCTGGCCGCTGGCAGTCGCCATATCACGACACGATGATCGACCACGACAAGAACGTCGGCCAGATTCTCGACTATCTCGACGAGCTCGGGATTACCGATAACACCTTCGTCATGTATTCGACCGACAACGGCCCGCACATGAACTCTTGGCCGGACGGCGCTATGACCCCGTTCCGTAGCGAGAAGAACACAAACTGGGAAGGAGCGTTCCGCGTGCCGATGCTCGTACGCTGGCCGGGAAGGATAGCGCCCGGTCAGGTCTCGAACGAGATCGTCCAGCACCACGACTGGCTGCTGACCTTCCTTGCCATGGCCGGCGATCCGGATGTCGTCGAGAAGCTGAAAACCGGCTATCAGGCGATCGGCCGCACGTACAAGAACCACATCGACGGCTACAACCTCCTGCCGTACTTGACCGACCAAGTGAAGGAGAGCCCACGCAAGCTGTTCGTGTATCTCAGCGACGACGGCGATGTGCTCGGCCTGCGCTACGACAATTGGAAGGTCGTATTCATGGAGCAGCGCAGCCGAGGCACGCTGGAACTTTGGTTCGAGCCGTTTATCCGGCTTAGAGGGCCGAAATTCTTCAATCTCCGCACCGACCCCTATGAACGCGCTGATCAGACATCCAACACCTATTGGCAATGGTTCCTCGAGCACGTCCCCATTTTATACGGCGCACAGGCACTCACGGCGCAGTGGGCTGCGACCTTCAAGGACTTTCCGCCTATTCAAAAGCCGAATACCTTCACGCTCGACGATGCTTTGAAAACGATGCACGAAACGATAGGCGGAGTGCACTAGCACTAGGGCCTGTTGACCGTTAGCACATGAGCCGCGATGGGAGCGGAAATGTCTGAA
>JASHVY010000019.1 GCA_030044345.1 Acetobacteraceae bacterium
TCCCCGTTCCGGTGCTGCTTTCGGTCACGGTCGGCGTCTTCGGTGCCTATCTCGGGGTGATGGCGGCCGGGTTGACGTTGAACCTTTATGCCCAGATTGGCCTCGTCGTATTGATTGCCGTCGCAGCAAAGAACGGCATTCTGATCGTCGAGTTTGCAAAGAAGCAGCGCGAGATTGGGACGCCGATTCACGAAGCTGCGGTGCTCGGCGCACGAATCCGGTTTCGTGCCGTGATGATGACGTCACTCGCCTTCTGCATTGGGCTCGTGCCGCTGGTCACGGCTCAGGGCGCGGCGGCCATCAGCCGGCGGGATGTCGGCACTGCCGTTTTCGCAGGAATGTTGACCGCCAGCCTGATCGGAATTTTCCTCATTCCGATGCTTTACGTGATCTTCCAGACCTTGCGCGAGAAGACGAAGCTGCGTCGCAAAGCCGTCTCTCAAAACTGAGGGCGTCAAAGCCGTTCGGGAAGCGTGGTTGTCATAGGACGATCCCGGCCGGATGGACACCCTCCTGAAAGCTCACAACGAGAAGGTGTTATGAACCTTCTACCAAGCCCCGTGGAGTAAACAAAATGCGGAAGACAAAATGCGGTAAGCAAGGAAGAGAAGTCGTTCTTTCTTGAAAGAAAGAACCAAAGAACTTTTATCCTTTCGTTCGGAGTCCCCGGCCAGAACCTGGTCCGGAAAACGGATAAAAGTCTTTTTGCTTCTTTTTCTTCAGAAAAAGAAGCCTCCTTCTTTCTGACAAGCGCTCTTGCCAATAAATCAGGACCCAGACATGCAGCAGGGTTTGGCTTAGAGCCACGCGCCCTTGCCATCCGGGAGAGGGCGCTTGCGAGCGACGGGCAGGCCGTGGCACGAATCCATGGTCTCGCCAACCTTCTTGACTCTTGTCCGTTGAAAATTCGGAGATTTTGATCGTGATCAAACCTTTGCGCAAAGCCGTGCTCCCGGTTGCCGGGCTTGGAACCCGGTTCTTGCCGGCGACCAAGGCAATGGCCAAAGAAATGCTTCCCATCGTCGATCGGCCGCTCATCCAGTACTCCGTGGATGAGGCGCGTGCCGCCGGAATTGAACTTTTCTGCATGATTACGGGTCGTGGGAAGACCGAATTGGTCGAATATTTCGACGTTGCGTACGAACTTGAGACGACCCTACGTGAGCGCGGCAAACGTGATGCCCTGGAAGCCCTGCGTGACAGCTCGACGGCACCGGGGACGATGGTGACGGTACGTCAGCAAGTGCCGCTCGGCCTCGGTCATGCCATCTGGTGCGCCCGCGCCTTCATCGGTGATGATCCTTTTGCGATTCTCCTCCCGGATGATCTCGTTCTGTCACAAACACCGTGCCTCAAGCAGCTTGCAGACGCCTATTACGAGACGGGGGGGAATGTCGTCGCCGTGGAAGACGTGCCACGCGAGCAAACCCATCGCTATGGGGTGCTGTCGATCGGCAAGGATGACGGCCGCCTGGTGGAAGTGAAAGGGATGGTCGAAAAGCCGGAGCCGGCAAGGGCGCCGTCCACGCTCTCGATTATCGGTCGCTATGTTCTGCTCCCTTCCGTGCTGCAGCACCTGGCGCATCTTGAGCGTGGAGCGGGCGGGGAAGTCCAGCTCACGGACGCGATGGCGCGGATGATCGGCGAAACCCCCTTCCACGGGTTGCGTTTCGAAGGGCGCCGGTTCGACTGCGGCGACAAGGCGGGCTTTCTCGAAGCGCAGATCGCTTTCGCCCTCAAACGGCCGGATCTCGGGCCAAAGGTGCGCTCCTTCCTCCCTCGCTATCTCGAGTCCTGAAAAGGAATGCGCTGTTGTGATGATTGATCTGGAGTCGATATGACGTTTTCGTATCATTTCCACCCTTCCGTGCTGCGTGAGTACGACATTCGCGGCATCATTGGTGAGACGCTTGGCCCCGCCGATGCTTTCGCGGTTGGCCGTTGTTTCGGCAGCATCGTCGCGCGCGAGGGGGGGCGATCGGTTGCAGTTGGATATGACGGGCGTCTTTCATCGCCCGCCCTCGAACTGAAGCTGGTCGCGGGACTCAAGGCAAGCGGAATCACGGTCGTTCGAATCGGACGAGGCCCGACACCGATGCTCTATTACGCATCGGTCACAGAGGCGACCGACGGTGCAGTGATGGTCACCGGAAGTCACAACCCGCCGGATCACAATGGGTTCAAGATGATTCTCGGCGGCAAGCCCTTCTATGGAAAGGCGATTCGTGATCTCGGGCAGATGGCGGAAGCCGGCGACGTCGTTCCCGAAAGAACGGGGAGCGAGCGTGCCGTCTCGATGGCGGAGGCCTATATTACGCGCCTGCTCGAAGGATGGGATGGCGGGAGCCGCGCGCTTTCCGTCGTGTGGGACAATGGAAACGGCGCGGCGGGCGAGGTCCTTGCCATGCTGATCGAACGGCTTCCCGGCAGGCACACGCTGCTCAACGGGACGATCGACGGGCATTTCCCCGCGCATCACCCGGATCCGACTGTCCCAAAGAACCTCGAGCAGCTTATCGCCGAAGTTCGTGCGCACGGCGCAGATGTCGGCATCGCAGTGGATGGCGACGCCGACCGCCTCGGCGTGGTCGATGACACGGGGGTGATCCTGTTCGGTGATCAGCTCATGGTGCTCCTTTCGCGCGACTTGCTGAGCCGTCGGCCCGGCGCGACCATCATTGCTGATGTGAAGGCAAGCCAGGCCCTCTTTGACGAGATCGCCCGCGCGGGGGGGCAACCCCTGATGTGGCGCACGGGGCATTCCCTGATCAAGGCCAAGATGGCGGAAACCGGTGCACCCCTTGCCGGCGAAATGTCTGGGCACCTCTTCTTTGCCGAACGCTGGTATGGATTCGATGACGCGATCTACGCTGCGGTCCGCTTTCTTGGCGTGCTCGCCCGTCAGTCCAGCGCTCTCTCCGCGCTGCGCCGTGCGCTTCCACAGCTCGTAAACACACCCGAGTTGCGCTTCCCTTGTCCCGATGAGCGCAAATTCGCGATCATCGACGAGGTGGCAGGCCGCCTCCGCAGAAACGGCGTTGCCCTGACCGACATTGACGGCGTGCGCGTGACGACCCCGGACGGATGGTGGCTGCTCCGGGCATCCAATACGCAGGCCGTGCTGGTGGCTCGCGCCGAAGCCAAGGACGATGAAGGGCTTGAGCGGCTGAAGGCCGCGCTGGTGGCGGAACTGGAGGCAGCCGGCGTCGCGCCGCCCGACTTCGCAGCAGCTTCATCCGGGCACTGAGCTCAACGAGACACGATGTCCAACCTTGACCTCGCGGCCATCGGCAATTGCACGGTCGCCTCGCTGATCTCGCGTGACGGCCGGCATGTCTGGTTCTGCTTCCCGCGGTTGGACGCCGATCCGCTCTTTCATTCTTTGCTGGGGGGCAGGACGCCCGATCGCGGGTTCATGGACGTGATTCTCCGCGAACAGGTGAGTGCCCGGCAGAGCTATATCGTCAATACGGCCCTGGTCGAGACGGTGCTCACCGATTCCCTCGGCGGATCGATCAAAATCCTGGATTTCTGTCCGCGCTTCCGTCGCTACGGGCGAATCTTCCGCCCACCCATGATCGTCAGACGTATAGAGCCGCTCGCGGGGCGTCCACGCATGACGATTCGGATTCGGCCCGGCTTTGATTATGGCTCCGTCGTGCCGGCGGTGAGCATCGGCAGCAACCATCTTCGTTTCATAGGCGAAAATACCGTCGTGCGGCTCACCACGGATATGCCGCTTTCCTACGTGGTTCATGAGACCGATCTGGTGCTCGACAGGCCGATCAATCTGTTTCTCGCCTCCGATGAGCCGATTCCCGAGAATCCGGACGCTCTGTCGCGCCAGTTCCGTGATGAGACGGTGCAGTATTGGCAGGATTGGGTGCGTGATCTCAGCGTGCCGTTCGATTGGCAGGACGAAGTGGTACGGGCTGCCATTACGCTCAAGCTCTGCAGCTATGATGATACGGGCGGCATCGTCGCGGCTCTTACCACCTCCATTCCCGAAGCATCGGGCTCCCGACGCAACTGGGATTATCGCTTCTGCTGGCCACGGGACTCCTGGTTCACCGTCACCGCTCTCAATCGCTTGTCGGCGACGCGAACCATGGAAGGGTTCATGCGCTACCTGCTGGATACGGTGCTGAGAGAGAAGGGGCATGAGATCGCGCCTCTCTATCCGGTGGCGCCCGGTTTCACGTTGAGCGAGCGGGTCGCGCCCAGCCTTGTCGGTTTCAATGGCGAACAACCGGTGCGCGTCGGCAACGCCGCGGAAAGCCAAAAGCAGAATGACGTCTATGGAGCGATCATTCTGACCGCGACCCAGATGTTCTGGGATCGGCGGCTCCCGCGGCTTGGGGACCGCGCGCTCTATGAAGAGCTGCGCCCGATCGGCGGTATTGCCGAGCGCATCGCGCTCGAGCCGGATGCCGGGCTCTGGGAGTATCGCGGGCGCGCCCGCTCACACACATTTTCCGCTGCCATGTGCTGGGCAGCTCTGGACCGCCTCGGGCGTATCGCTTCACTCCTCGGTATCCCTGAGGATGCGGAGGAGTGGTTCCATCGTGCGAAGAATCTCCGCGAGCGCGTGCTTTCGCGCGCGGCCGGCAATGGCACGGTCTCGGGCACACTCGATGGCGATGTTCTCGATGCGTCCGTATTGCTCCTGCCGGAGATCGGACTGATTTCTGCGGAAGACCCGCGGTTCGTTGCCACGCTCGCGTTGGTGGAAAAGCGTCTCGTGCGCAACGGATTCGTCATGCGCTATGATGAGGCGGACGATTTCGGTCAGCCGGAAACGGCATTTCTGGTCTGTACTTTCTGGTACATCGATGCGCTGGCGGCCGTCGGAAGGCGCCAGGAAGCGCTCGCCATCTTCGAAAACCTTCTCGGCCATCGCAACCATGTCGGGCTGCTTTCGGAGGATATCGATCCCAGAACGGGAACATTGTGGGGAAATTTCCCGCAAACCTACTCGCAAGTCGGGCTGATCCTTTCGGCGATGCGCCTCTCACGGAGCTGGGAGGAAGGGCTGCGGGATCTGCGGTAAGGCAGCAAGTTCAAGGTGTCAGCGCCGCGCGCAGCCGCTGCCAGGCGCTTGGGTCGGCGGGCTGGCCGAAACGCAACCATGTCGGGTGCTCGGCAAAGCGCCTGATAAGAATCCCGGCGCGCCCGAGCCTGGCAAAGATCGAAACGGCATCGTTCGTTTCGGCCAACCGGAACAGGCGGGTTCCGCCAATCACGCGCAAGCCCGCCCGGACAAGCTCGGCATCCAGCATGCGGGCGGCATCCGCGAGCCGGCACGCGGCTTGGGCGCGCCAGGCCGGGTCTGCGAGGGCCTGGCAGCCTATCGCGATGGCCGGGCCGGAGACCGCCCAAGGGCCGAGCGCCGCCCGGATCGTGGCGGCGCGTTCCGGCGCCGCAAGGGCAAAGCCAAGGCGCAACCCTGCCAACCCGTATGTCTTGCCGAAGGATCTGAGCAGGATCAGCGCCGGATGGGGCAGCGCGTTCGCCAGGCTCAAATCATCGCCTTCCAGATCGACGAAAGTCTCATCCACCAGCAAGAGCCCAGCGCGCGCGGCGAGCTGATTGGCCAATGTCAGCAATTGCCCGGGCGCGATCCTGCGACCGTCCGGATTGTTCGGATTGCAGACCACCGCGACATCGGCCGCGCCCAGCGCCGCGAAGCAGCCGACCTTGTCCACCGGGCAGCCGATGCGGGCCCAGGCTCTCGCATGCTCGGCGTAGGTCGGTCCAAGCACGGCAACAGACCGTGGCGACGGCCACAGGCGTGGCAGCAGGTCGATCAGGATCTGCGTGCCCGGCGCGGCGACCACCATGCCCGGGTCCGTCGCGCCATAGGCAGTTGCGGCGATGTGCTCCAGCGCCGCCACCGCATCAGGCTCCGGCAAACGCGTGAACGACTCGGGTCCAAGCGGCGGCAACGCGTAGGGAATGGGGTTGATGCCGGTGGAGAGGTCGAGGAAAGGTTCGGGCGCACCGGGGAAGAGATGGCGCGCCTCAGCCAGATGCCCACCATGTGCTACGCCCTCTTCCGGGCGGAGGCTGCTCGCCCCGCCGCATTCGCTCAAGGCAAACCTCGCGTCGTCCTGCCGTGCATTTCGCAGCAAACCTTCCCATCCTGGCTGGCGCCCTGCTGCTCGAGGCCGCGTTCGGTTATCCGGAGCGGCTCTTTCGCGCCATCCGCCATCCCGTGGTCTGGATCGGCGTGATGCTGGCATGGCTGGACCGGCGCTTGAACCGTGAGACCGCACCCGCCTGGCAGCGTCGCGCGAATGGCGTGCTCACGCTTTTTGCCTCGCTTTGTGCCGCCGTTTTTCCGGCGATTGCAGTGCAGACCGCCTCTCTCGCCCTGTGGACAGGCCGCGCCGGCTTCATCGTTCCGGCTGCGCTGGCGAGTGTTTTCTTTGCCCAGCGCAGCCTCTGGTGCCATGTCAACGCCGTTGGCGATGCGCTCGACCGGGGTGGCCTCACGGCCGGCCGGGCAGCCGTCTCGCAGATTGTCGGGCGCAATCCCGAAAGCCTCGATCAGGCGGGCGTGCTGCGTGCCGCGATCGAGAGTCTGGCCGAGAATTTTTCCGATGCGGTGGCGGCCCCGGCGTTCTGGTGCATGCTGTTCGGCCTTCCTGGCATCGTTGCCTGCAAGGCGATCAATACCGCGGACAGCATGCTTGGGCATCGCACGCCGCGCCATGAAACCTTCGGCTGGGCCTCGGCCCGGCTCGATGATCTCATCAATCTGCCTGCCTCGCGGCTCGCTGCAGGATGGCTCATCCTGGCGGCGCTGCTGCATCCGCGGGCGGATGCCGGCAACGCGCTCAGTACCGTCTGGCGTGACGCGAGGCGGCATCGTTCGCCGAATGCCGGATGGCCGGAGGCGGCGATGGCGGGCGCGCTCGGGCTCCGGCTGGCCGGGCCGCGCGTTTATGGCATCGTGCGCGTCGAGGATGCGTGGATGGGCGAAGGGCGCCAGGAAGCGACGATCGCCGACCTGCGCCTCGCCCTCTCGCTCTACCGCCTCGCCTGCGGGATCGAGATCGCCGCAGCGCTCATTGGCGTGATCATCGTGCAAGGCTGAGCAGCCGCCCGACATCCACATGCGCCTCGATATGCGCGGCAAGAGCATCGAGTGTCGCTTCGATCTTCGCCGCATGGCTACCGGCATCAACCCTCGCGCCATGGGCGGCGAGAAACGAGGCGCGGGCGACATCGGAGAGAAAAAGCCCGTGCAGATAGGTCCCGGCCACGCGCCCGTCCGCGGACTGCGCGCCGTCGGTCCGCCCATCATCGAGCAATGCCATCGGCCGGGCCGTCTCCGGGCCGCTCGTGCATCCCACGTGCATCTCATAAGCGTCGAACCGTGCGCCGCTGCGAGCCAGCACGCCCGCCGCGTGCTTCAACTGCTTGGCTCCGCTCAGGACGGTCTCGACATCCAGAAGCCCAAGGCCCTCGACCGTTTGCGGCGGCCCTTCAATGCCTTCGGGATCGGCAATCCGTCGACCGAGCATCTGGTATCCCCCGCACAACCCGAGCACTCGCCCGCCCGCCCGCATGTGCGCTGTAATATCGATATCCCAGCCTTCTGCCCGCAACGCCGCCAGATCGGCAATCGTCGCCTTCGAGCCCGGCAGGATCACGAGATCGCTGTTGCGCGGCAGCACCGTGCCCGGGCGCAGGAAGCAAACCTCCACGTCGGGCTCGGCACGCAACGGATCGAAATCGTCGAAATTGGCGATCCACGGCAGAAGCGGGACGGTGATGCGAAGCCGCGCCCCTGGTCGCGGCGCGCACTCCAGCTCTTCCATTCCCGCTGCATCCTCGGCCGGCAGGGCGCGCACCGCCGGAAGATAGGGCACGAGCCCGAGTGCCGGCCATCCCGTGTGGCGGGCGATCACCTCCATCCCATCGGAAAAAAGACTTGGATCGCCACGCATGCGATTGACGATGAAGCCGCGCACGAGGGCCGCATCTTCCGGATCCAGCACCGCCCGCGTGCCCGCAAGGGCGGCGATGACACCGCCACGGTCGATATCGCCGATCAGCACCACCGGCAGGCCAGCAGCCTGGGCAAAGCCCATATTGGCAATGTCATTCCGCCGCAGATTGATCTCGGAGGCACTGCCCGCGCCTTCCACCAGCACGATGTCCGCTGCTTCCCGCAGTCGTGCGAAGCTTTCAAGCACACTGGGCAGCAGTCCGGCCTTCATCTCCTGATAGGAACGCGCCCGCGTATGGCCGATCACCTTGCCGCGCACGACGATCTGGGCTCCGGTCTCGCTCTGCGGCTTGAGCAGAACCGGGTTCATGTCCACGGAGGCGGGAACCCGGCAGGCCTGCGCTTGCAGCGCCTGGGCGCGGCCGATCTCTCCGCCATCGTCCGTCACCGCGGCATTGTTGGACATGTTCTGCGGCTTGAAGGGCCGCACGGAAAACCCGCGCCTGACCAGCGCACGGGCAAGCCCGGCGATCAGCACCGACTTGCCGACGCTGGAACCGGTGCCCTGAAACATGATGGCGCGGGCAGCCATCAGAACTCGATGCCTTTCTGGGCTTTCACCCCGGCAGCGAAATGGTGCTTCACCGCGAGCATCTCGGTCACGAGATCGGCCGCCGCAATGAGCTCCGGCTTCGCGTTGCGGCCGGTGACGACGACATGAAGGGAGGGCGGGCGGTTGCGGAGCGAGTCCACCACCTCATCCAGCGGCAGATAACCATAACGCAGGGCGATGTTCAGCTCGTCGAGCACCAGCAAGGCCAGATCGGGGTCCGCCATCAGCGCGCGAGCGCGTTCCCAGGCACGGCGGCAGGCGGCGATATCCCGCGCCCTATCCTGCGTTTCCCAGGTGAAGCCTTCGCCCATGCTGTACCAGCGCACCAGATCGCCAAAGCGCTCCAGCGCGGTGCGCTCACCGGTGGACCAGGCGCCCTTGATGAACTGCACCACGGCGGATCGCCGCCCGTGACCGACCATCCGCAGCAGCAGACCGAACGCGGCGGTGGATTTGCCCTTGCCGGGGCCGGTATGGACGATCAGGAGCCCTTTCTCGATCGTCTTGCCGGCCACCTCTTCGTCCTGCACGGCCTTGCGCCGCACCATTTTTTCCCGATGCCGCGCGGCGTCCTCGTCCGTTTCGACCATTGCGCCCTCGATCATTTCATCCGCATCGGCAACCCGGCCACCAGGAACAGCACCGTATTGGCCCGCGCCGCCAGATGCTGGTTGAGCCGCCCGGCCACGTCGCGAAACGTCCGCGCCAGAGCGTTCTCCGGCACGATCCCCAGGCCCACTTCATTGGCCACCAGCACGGTCGGTGCCACCCGCCGATCGAGTGCCGCATCCAGCGCGCGTGTCGCCGTGTCGACCTCATACTCGCCGAGAAGGAGGTTGGTCAGCCACAAGGTCAGGCAATCCACGAGCGCGGGGTGCTGTCCGGCCGCGTCCAGCGCGTCCGCCAGATCGAGCGGGGCCTCGATGGTTGTCCATCCCACGCCGCGGCGTGCGCGATGCTCGGCGATGCGCGCCTTCATTTCGGCGTCCAGTGGCTGGGCGGTCGCGATATAGCGCCATGGGCCGGGCAGGGCGGTCACGATACTCTCGGCATGGCGGCTTTTGCCCGACCGGGCGCCGCCCAGCACCAGCGTCATGGACTGCAAGGGTTCCGGCACCGATCCTCCTTTGACGCCACTCCGCCCCAGCGGCTATTAGACCAGGGCCGATGGTCCTTCCATGACGGAAGGTGAAAAGGGAATGCGGTGCGGGAAGGATCCCAAAGCCGCAGCTGCTCCCGCAACTGTCAGCGGAAAGCAGCCCGTCGCATGGCCACTGGGTGATTCCGGGAAGGCTGACGGGCGGCGCCCGATCCGCGAGCCAGGAGACCTGCCATCGGTCATGGGGCGCGATACGGGCGGGGTGCCCCGGTCGCGCCGGGCATTGACGTCGCGCGCGGCGATCCCGGCCGCGGGGCACCCTTTTTGATCGTCTCCGTGGCGCCACGGGTTCGGCGCCAGCGCGAGGGGGCCGTGACCGAAGCGCTGCGTCCATGCCTGATTCTCTGCACCACCTGTCGCAGCGGCGGAACGCCACTCCAGGGGGAAGAACCGGCTGGCGCAGTGCTTCACGCCGCGCTGCAAGCCCGACTCAGCGAAGACGGGGCGGCCCTGATCGAACTGCGAGCCGCAGCCTGCCTCGCCAATTGCGATCGCGGCTGCAGCGCGGCCATCACCACGCCGGGAAAATGGACCTATCTGCTTGGCTTTCTGGAGCCGGCCCTGGCCGATGATCTTCTCGCCTATGCCAAGAGCTACGCCACGTCGGAAACCGGCATCGTCCTGCCTTCGCGTCGCCCTGCCTCATTGCGCAACATGATCATCGGCCGCATCCCTGACCTCGAGCGTGATGACCGAAGGTGGGATCACCGGAGGTCTGAATCACGCGAGAAAACAATGACCGAGAGCGGGATGAGTGAGCGCGAGCCATCTCATCCCGCTCTGGAGTCGCGCTCGTGACAATGGAAGGCCGCATCCCCGCCACGATCGTCACCGGCTTCCTCGGTGCGGGAAAGACCACCCTGGTCCGCCATATCCTCGAACATGCCGGCGGACGCCGCATCGCCGTCATCGTCAATGAATTCGGCGCGCTCGGCATCGATGGAGACATTCTGCGTGGCTGCGGCATCACCGGCTGCACGGAAGACGACATCGTCGAGCTCTCCAATGGCTGCCTTTGCTGTACCGTCGCCGAGGGTTTCCTGCCGACGATGCAGGCGCTGCTGGACCGGCCGAACCCGCCTGAGCGGATTCTGATCGAAACCTCCGGTCTCGCTCTGCCCAAGCCGCTCTTGAAGGCGTTCGGCTGGCCAGCGGTCCGGTCCCGTGTCACGGTCGATGGGGTCATTGCGGTCGTGGATGGCCCCGCCGTGGCGGCCGGCCGCTTCGCCGATGATCCGGAAGCCATTGCGCGGCAACGTTTGGCGGACCCTTCGGTCGCGCACGAGAACCCGCTCTCGGAAGTCTATGAGGATCAGCTTCAGGCCGCGGACCTCGTGGTGCTGAACAAGACCGACCTGCTCGGGGAAACGGCGCTCGAGCGGCTCAGGGCCGAGATTGCGGCTCTCCTGCCGCGGGCGGTGAAGCTCGTGCCGGCGCGGGAGGGGCGGATCGACCCGATGGTGCTGCTGGGCCTCTCCGCGGCGGCCGAGGACGATCTTGCAAGTCGCCCCTCGCATCACGATGCCATGGACGGCGCGCACGAGCATGATGATTTCGAGAGCTTCGTCGTCGCGCTGCCAGAGATCGACGCACCCGAGCGGTTGCTGGCACGGCTGCGCGCGGCGAGCGAAGCGCATGACATCCTGCGCATCAAGGGCTTCGTTGCGGTGCGCGGCCGTCCGCTGAGGCTCGCGGTTCAGGGTGTGGGCAGACGGTTTCGCCAGGAGTTCGATCGTCCCTGGAGCGAGGGCGCGGCGCGTGAAGGGCATGTGGTCGTGATCGGGCGGACCGGTCTCGACCGCGCCACCATCATCGCTTCCATCACCGGCCCCGGGCCGGAATTGGAGGCGTAAGGCGTGCATCTGCTGGTCCGCGAAACCAGGACGCTGGATGAGGAAGAAGGCGCGGTCGATCTCGGCCACGATCCGGCCGAACTGGTGTTCCTCTCCTTTGCGGACAGCGATCTCGGCGCGGCAGCCTCGGCCTGGCTTGGAATGGGGGCGGAGCGGCCGTCATTGCGGCTTGCCAGTCTCGCCAACCTGCGCCACCCGATGTCGGTCGATCTCTACGCCGAACGGGTGATCGCCCATGCACGCTTGGTGGTGATTCGGCTGCTCGGTGGGCTCGATTACTGGCGCTATGGCGCGGAGGAATTCGCCTCCCTCTGCCGTGCGCAAGGCATCAGCCTGGCCCTGCTGCCGGGTGATGCGCGAGAGGATCCTCGCCTGACCGCGCTCTCGACCGTGCCGCCCGATATGCTCGCCGCGCTGCATGCCTATGTGCAGGAGGGCGGGCCGCAAAATCTTCGCCAGGCCCTGCTTCTCGCCGCCCAGCTCGGTGGCATCGGCGAAGGCCCCACCGCACCTCCTGCGATGGTGCCTTGCGCCGGCGAATATGCGCTTTCCGTTCCCGCCGGGGGCGTGCTGGGTAGCGTGGCGATCATCTTTTACCGCTCGCATCTGCTGTCTGGAGACATTGCCCCGATCGAAGCTTTGGCCCGGGCGCTGCAGGCGCACGGGCTCGGCGCACGGGCGATCCATGTCTCCGGCTTGAAGGACGAAGCGGCGGCTGCTTTCGTCGTGTCGCGGCTCCGCGAATGGCGGCCTGCTGTGGTGTTGAACGCCACAGGTTTCTCCGCCCGCCAGGGTGAGGCTGGCTCGCCGCTCGATGCCGCAGGCGTTCCGGTACTTCAGCTCGTTCTCTCCGGCGCGCCGCGTGCCGCGTGGCAAGCTTCGCCCCGCGGCCTGTCGCAGACCGATCTTGCCATGCAGGTTGTGCTGCCGGAGCTGGATGGGAGGCTGCTGACCTCGGCGATCGGCTTCAAGAGCGAGGCCGAGCCGGTCCATGGGCTGAACTTCGTCCGAAAACTTTTTCGCCCGGATACGGAAGGACTCGCGCTTGCCGCCGGTGAGGCCGCCGGCTGGGCACGCCTGGCCACGACCCCGCGCGCGGAACGACGCATTGCCATACTGCTCTCGGATTATCCGGCGGCGATAGGCGGCGGGCAGATCGGGTACGCAGTCGGGCTCGACAGCCTGGCGAGCCTTGGCGAGATCGCTCGGCTGCTGCAGGGCGCCGGCTATGACGTGGACAACTCTGAAATGCTGGCCACACGCCTGCTCCAGGCCGATCCCGTGCCGATCCTTGCGCTCGCAGAGTATCAACCCCTCTTTGCAAAACTTCCAGAAACCGTGCGGGAGCGCGTCCTTGCCGCCTGGGGCGATCCTTCGGAGGATCCCGCGCTTTGCGATGGTTCCTTCGCACTCGCCTATGTGGCGGGCGGCAAATTCTTTGCTGCCGTCCAACCAGACCGCGGCAGCCGGCTGGATCGCAAAACCTCCTATCACGACCCCGATCTTCCGCCGTGCCATTCCTATCTCGCCTGCTATCTCTGGCTGCGCGAGCAGCTCGGGATTCATGCGCTCGTTCATCTCGGCACGCACGGCACGCTGGAGTGGCTGCCCGGCAAGGCGGCAGCCTTGTCCGCGGCATGCTTCCCGGCCGTTCTCGCCGGCGGTCTGCCGGTGATCTACCCGTTCATCGTCAACAACCCGGGGGAGGCTGCGGTCGCAAAGCGGCGCCTTGGCGCGGTCACCATCGGTCACCTCACTCCGCCGCTGAGGCCCGCCGGAACACATGGCGACGCCACTGTGCTCGAACGGCTGATCGAGGAATTCGCCGCGGCGGACGGGCTGGATCGCCGCCGCACCACCATGCTCCGCCGAGAGATCCTGGACCGCGCCCTATCATCGGGCCTGCTCGCCGAAAGCGGCGGCACGTTGGACGCGCCGGAGGATGAAGCGCTCGCCAGGCTGGATGCCTATCTTTGCGATCTCAAAATGATGCAGATTCGCGACGGGTTGCATGTGTTCGGCCGGGCGCCCGAACCCGATCTGCGCGCCGGCACCATGGCGGCATTGCAAGCCTGCTGTCCCGGTCTTTCGGCCGAGCATCTCGATTCCTTGCTCGACCGCTCGGCGAGCGCGGAGCGGGCGACCCTGCTCGCAGCTTTGGATGGGCGCTTCGTGGCGCCCGGGCCGGCCGGCGCACCGACGCGTGGGCGCGCGGATGTCCTGCCGACCGGCCGCAATCTCTTCGCCGTGGATCCGCGCGCCATCCCCACCCGCTCGGCGCTGGCGCTGGCAGAGCGTACAGCGGAGGATCTGCTGCGCCGGCACAGGCAGGATCATGGCGAGTGGCCGAGGAGTCTCGTGATCGATCTCTGGGGCAGCGCGACCATGCGCACCGGCGGAGAGGATCTCGCCCTGGCCCTCGTTCTGCTCGGCGCCCGCCCGGTCTGGGACGAAGGATCCGTGCGTGTCATCGGCATCGAGATTCTCCCGTTGGTGGTGCTCGACCGCCCGCGGGTGGACGTGACGCTTCGCATCTCCGGCCTCTTCCGAGACGCGTTCGAGACGCAGGTGCTGCTGTTCGATTCCGCAGTGCGGAGGATCGCCGCGCAGGACGAGGACGGGGCCTGGAACCCGCTCGCTGGTGCTGCGCGCGGCCTGGAAGGAAGAGCTTTGCGCCTTGCAACCGCGCGTGTGTTCGGGCCTGCGCCCGGTGCCTATGGCACCGGGGTCGTGGAGCTGCTCTCGCGCGGTGCCTGGGAGAAGCGCGAGGAACTGGGCACGGCCTATATTGCGGGTTCGGCCCATGCCTATGGGCGGGCGCTCGACGGTGTCGCGGACGCACCTGCTTTCGCTGCCCGCGTCGCCGCGGCGGACGGCTTCATTCATGCGCAGGATCATGAAGAGACCGATCTGCTCGAAGGCCTCGACCCAGTCGCTCACGAAGGCGGATTTGCGGCTGCCACTCGCCCGGGCGCCGCGCTCTACCATCTCGATACCGCCCGCCCGGACGCACCGCGTACGCGCACACTCATTGAAGAGGTCCGCCGCGTGGTGCGCGGCCGCGCCGCCAATCCTGGCTGGATCGCGGGCATGATGCGGCACGGCTATCGCGGGGCTGCGGACATCGCGCGATCGCTC
>JASHVY010000194.1 GCA_030044345.1 Acetobacteraceae bacterium
AACGGAGGGAAAATGCCAATCGGCCCGGATCTGCCCAGTGTTTCCATGCTAACTCAAATCGCGGCCGATCATGGCATCGCGCTCGATACCGTGGACGCCGCTGCCTATCGCGGGCTGATGGCCGGATTGGTTCGTTCCTGCCGGCGGATTGAAGAGTTTCCCGAATTGAAGCTACCGGTGAAATATCCACGCACGCCCGGCCACCGGCCGCATCCGAGCGAGAATCCGTTCAACGGCTGGTACTGGCGGTGCGAAATCGAGGGTGCCGACGACGGCGTGCTGAAAGGCCAGCGTGTCGCCGTCAAGGATGCGGTCTCGGTGGCCGGCGTTCCGATGATGAACGGCTCGCGCGTCCTCGAAGGGTTTGTTCCCGATATCGACGCGACGGTCGTCACCCGAATCCTCGACGCCGGGGGAACCATTATCGGCAAAACCAACTGTGAAGATTTTTCTTTTTCCGGCGGCGGGCACACATGCAGCCACGGTCCGGTCAGCAACCCGCACAATCCCGAATGCAATCCAGGCGGTTCCTCGAACGGTAGCGCCGTCGTCCTTGTGACGGGCCAGGCCGACCTCGCGATCGGGGGCGATCAGGGGGGATCGATCCGACTGCCAGCATCGTGGTCGGGCCTCTACGGGCTCAAGCCGACCTATGGACTGGTGCCATACACAGGCTGCGCGATGATCGAGGCGACACTCGACCATGTTGGGCCGATGGCAAACACGACGGAGGGAATAGCCCGCCTGCTCACGGCGATCGCCGGCAGCGATCCCTTGGATCCGCGCCAGCGAGGCATGATTCCGCCAGGCTTTCCGACCGACTACATGCCCGCGCTCACGCGGGGCGTGGCGGGTCTCAGGATCGCCATCGTACGGGAGGGGTTCGGTCAAAGCGGCGAAGATACCGGTTCTCCGCCATCGGACCCGGAAGTGGACCGTCGCGTCACAGAGGCAATCCGAAGGTTCAGGAAACTTGGCGCCACGGTCGAGGAGATCTCGATCCCGATGCATCTCGACGCCTTTCACATCTGGAACGTGGTCGCGACCGAAGGTGCCGCAGATTTCGTGCTGAGGGGCGCGGGCCTCGGCACCAACTGGCTAGGTTATTACAATACAGGATTGGCGGATGCGCTGGCACGCGGGATGCAATCCAGGCCGAATGATCTCGCGCCGCCGGTCAAGCTGGTGCTTTTCTGTGGCGAATACATGCGGCGGAGTTATCACGGTCGATATTACGGAAAAGCCCAGAACTTGAGGCATTTGGCAAATGATGCGTACGAGTCTGCGCTCGCTCGCTATGATTTGCTGGCGATGCCGACGATACCGTTCACCGCGACACCCATGGTGGCGCGTGATGCATCAATCGAAGAGACGGTCGTCACGGCGCTCAACATGATACGCAATGTCTGCGTCGCGAATCTGACCGGCCATCCTGCGATCAGTTTGCCCTGCGGAACGCTTGCCGGCTTGCCTATCGGGCTGATGCTGACCGGTCGGCACTTTGAGGATGACAAGCTGATTGCGGCTTCCGCCGCTTTCGAGGCTTCCGGAAATTGGAGAGAGATGTGAGGCGCGGCTGGTCCGCATTGGCGGATGTTATCGTTTGCCGAATCTTTTCGCGCGTGGGTAGGATTTTCTGCGAGAGTTATAAAACCGCGGGTGAAATCCGGACAAGCCGAGTAGACGGCGCGCAATGTACCCATGAACAGAGTATTTGCGATCGATCGCGCCAGGTGGATCAATGGCTGTTCTGAAATCGCCGGGCACTGTTATCATATTATGACGGTTTCTGTTATCCTGAGACGTATATTTTTGGGAAGCGAAACGAACGTCAATGCACGATGTTTCCTCGATGACGATAAGTGTCCTCTCCGTTCACCACGTGGAGTGTTGCTAAATTTTATAAGGCTGTAACATTGGATTCACGATATTGACGAGACAAATCGTAAAATATTTTTCTTGTTTCTTGTTCAGCACTTGGTTTGTGTCGTCACCGAGCGTTCTGCTCTGGTCTTGGTAACGCCGGAGCAATGTCAGAAAGGTGAACTCCTTGACTTTTCGCAACGAGTTCGTGACTGTTCCGAAACGGCAGAAGAGGCGTTTGCTGCGAGAGCTGTCATGAACAAAGACCTGAAAGATCGTGCAACGCGAGGATTCTGGTTCCATTCCGGGCGGTGGAACTGCTTTCTCCTTGCCGGTATCATGCTCTCGAGCCTCGCCGTTCCGGCGCTGGCGCAGACGCTGCCGACGGGTGGGGCCTATGTGGCGGGCGCGGGCAGCATCGGCACCGCCGGATCGGCGATGACGATCAACCAATCGACCGGGCGTGGCATCATCAACTGGCAGGGCTTCTCGATCGGCAGCGCCAACTCCGTCCAGATCGAGAACGGCAGTGGGGCGACGCTGAACCGTGTGACGGGCGGCAATCTCTCCACCATCTCGGGCGCGCTCGGCGCCACCGGCTCGGTCTATCTCGTCAACCCGAATGGCGTCGTGGTGGGTGCTGGCGGCAGGGTGCTGACCGGCGGCAGCTTCGTCGCGAGCACGAGGGACGTGCCGAACGACCAGTTCATGAGCGGCGGTACGATGACCTTCTCGGGCACGTCCAACGGGAGCGTGACGAACGAAGGTAGCATCGCCTCGCAGAACGGGAACGTGGTGCTGATCGGCAAGGCAGTCAGCAACGCGGGCACGATCTATGCCCCCAATGGCACGGCGGCGCTGGCGGCGGGCAATGAGGTTCTGCTGAGCCCTGAGAACGGGCCGGCGGGAATCTATGTGGCGCCCGATACGACGGCGAGCGGGGATGCGAGCAACGCCGGCACCATCAAGGCGGCGGCCGCGGTGCTCGCCTCCGCGGGCGGCAATGTCTATGCGCTGGCCGGCAATCGCGGCGGGGTGATCCAGGCCACGGGAACGAAAACTGTTGCCGGCCAGGTGTGGCTGACGGCGCCGAACGGCACGGCCGAGGTTTCCGGCACGGTGACGGCGACCAATGCGGACGGAACGG
>JASHVY010000195.1 GCA_030044345.1 Acetobacteraceae bacterium
GCTCTCGATGGGCGAGCTCGGCGCCACCGTGATGGTCTATCCACCTGGCTGGGTGACGCTGCCGGTCCAGATCTTCGGGCTCAGCGACCGCGGAGACGTCTTCCCCGCCGCTGCTCTCACCGTGCTGCTCGCCGCCAGCACGCTCGCGGCCCTCGCCGCGCTCTCGCTCGTCCCCACACGAAGCGCTGCGCGATAAGCAAAAAAGTAAAGATCGGTATTAGATATTAGAAGGGCAGGGGCTTTGCCCCTGCACCCCACTGGGGCCTTAGGCCCCAGACCCCAATCCTTTTTCCAAACCAGGGAATTGCAAAGGCTCTATCCCTGGCCTTCCCGGAAAATCAAAAATCAACCTTTTTCCCTCCCGGTCGCGATCGCTTCCTCAACAATGTCGAGCGCGCGCAGCATTTCGGCTTCCGTGGTGATCAGCGGCGGCGTGAGTGTCAGCACATTGCCCATGGTTGTCTTGAAGGAGAGTCCGGCATCGAGAGCGCGGTAGAGCACGGTCTCGGCCAGTGCGGCATCAGGCTGCTTCTCCGTGCGGCTCTGCACGAGCTCGATGCCGAGCAACAGGCCCCGGCCGCGCACATCACCGATCGCAGGCAGGCGGCGCTTCATCTCCGCCATGCGCGTGAGCGCGATCTCGCCGATCCGCGCCGCATGCGGAACGAGTTGCTCGTCCTCGATGATCTCGATCGTGGTCAGCGCCGCGCGCGCGGTGATCGGGTTCTTTTCGTGCGTGTAATGTCCGAACGCCCATTCGGCCCCGACATCAAGCTCGGGCCGCGCGATCACCGCGGCGATCGGCAGCATCCCGCCACCCAACGCCTTCCCAAGCACGAGAATGTCCGGTACCACGTCATCGTGCTCGCAGGCGAACATCCGCCCAGTCTTGCCGAGCCCGGTCGGGATCTCATCGAAGATGAGGAGCGCGCCATGCCGATCGCAGGCCGCGCGCACTTCCTGCCAATAGCCGGGCGGCGGCACATAGGGCACCGCGCGTGCGGGCTCGGCGATCACCGCGGCGACATCGCCCTCACGCGCGAGCACATACTCCACCATCTCCACGCAGGCGGTGTGGCAGCGCGCGAGGAACGGATGCCCGTCCTCATCCGCCTCATGGCCATAGGGGCAGCGATAGCAGGCGAACGGGGCAAGGTGCTGCGCGCCGGCGACGAGGGGGGCGGCCGGGCCTGAGCGGAACAAAGCCTCACCGGAAAGGGCGGCCGCACCGATGCCGGCGCCATGAAAGGAATCCCAGAAGGAGAGAGTCTTGAAGCGTCCGGTGAAAGCGCGCGCAATCTTCACCGCCACTTCCACCGCATCCGAGCCACCCGTGGTGAAGAGCACTTTCGCGAGATTGCCCGGCGCGATCATGCCGAGCTTCTCCGCCAGGGCCACGGCCGGCTCGCAGGCATAGCGGCGCGGCGCGAAGGAAAGCGCCTCCATCTGTTCAACGATCGCGCGCTTCAGGCGCGGATGGCCATAGCCGATGTGATGGGCGTTGTTGCCGTGAAAATCCATGTAGCGCCGCCCGGCCATGTCCTCGATCCAGATGCCTTCGGCGCGGGTGATCGCATTGAGGCAGGGCGTGGAGACGGACTGATGGAGGAAGGCGCGCGAATCGCGGGCCAGCAACGACCTGGCCGCCGGATCGAGCGCGCCGCGCTGCCATGCCGAGCGCCGGCCGCTGAGATTGGTATCGCCTTCGGATTCCGCCTCCATGCGGGCCTCCATCATCAGAAGCGGCCGATTGCCCCAGCTCCTGCTCGACCGCAGCAAGTTCGGCCGCCTCACCCCGGCCAGAATCGGCGCCTTCCAGTCGGCGCGCGAGTTGATCATCGATGCGCCTTTGCCGCCCGGCCCGGCTGCCGCCCTGGCGGCCCGTGGAATGCCCGTGGAATGCCCGTGGAATGATGGTGAAGATGGCGGAGCCAGCGGCATAAGAAGCTGAAATATGGCGTTTTGTTGGATTCTGAGCGATCGTGCGCAAAACCCGCCATGCTGAGGCGAAAATCGCGGGCCTTGCCTTGGCCTCAATCCGATGCTCAGTAGGGAAGGCGTAGCCCGATGCACGAGCGGAAGGAATGGCGATGGGCAGGACCTTGAACGAGCGCGAGCGCACATTGCGGGACACGGCGCACCGCGTCCTGCCGGCCGGCAGCTTCGGCAACACCGCCCTCGAGGTCGTGATCGCCGAGGGTAAGGGCGGCCGCGTGCGGGACATCAGCGGCAACGAATATGTCGATTTCCTGCTCGGCTCCGGCCCGATGTTCCTCGGCCACGCGCACCCGGAGGTGGAGGCGGCGGTGGCGGCCCAGTTGCCGAAGGGCACCACCTTCTTCGCCCTGAGCGAGCCGGGCATCCGCCTCGCCGAAGAGATCGTCAGGGCCGTGCCCTGTGCCGAGAAGGTGCGCTTCGTCTCCAGCGGCACCGAGGCGGACGCCTATGCGATGCGGCTCGCTCGCGCCTTCCGCCGCCGCGACAAGATCCTGAAGTTCGAGGGCGGCTATCACGGCATGAGCGACTATTCGCTGATGAGCCTTGCCCCCAAGCGCCCCGGCAATTTCCCGCAGGCGGTCCCCGATTCCGCCGGCATCCCCGCGAGCGTGCGGAGCGAGATGCTGATCGCGCCGTTCAACGACGCGGCGCTCGCCCAGAACCTGATCTACGAGCATCGCGAGGAGCTCGCCGGCGTCATCGTCGAGCCGTTCCAGCGTCTCCTCGCACCCGCGCCCGGCTTCCTCGAAGCCTTGCGCAAGATCACCGCGGAGCTCGGTATCCCGCTCATCTTCGATGAGGTCGTCACCGGGTTCCGTTTCGCCTATGGCGGCGCACAGGAATATTACGGCGTCACGCCCGATCTCTGCACGCTCGGCAAGATCATCGGCGGCGGCTTCCCGCTCGCCGCGATCACCGGCCGCGCCGACATCATGGCCCATTTCGATCGCGCCGCGGTCGGCGATGAGCGCTACCTGATGCAGATCGGCACGCTCTCGGGCAATCCCGTGGCGGCCACCGCCGGTCTCGCCTCGCTCGAAATCCTCCGCCGGCCCGGCACCTATGAGCGGGTCTTCGCCACGGGGCGCGAGCTGATGGCGGGCCTCTCCCAGGCGATCGAGGCGGAAGGCGTGCCAGCACAGGTGATCGGCGTCCCGCCGCTCTTCGATGTCGCGTTCCGTTCCGGCCCGGTCGCCGATTATCGCGGCTGGCTCGGCCAGGACGCGGAGCGGCAGAAGCGTTTCAACCGCGCCCTTCTCGAGGCGGGCGTTCTCAAAGGCGAAAGCAAGTTCTATGTCTCGCTCGCCCATGATGCGGCCGATGTGCGCCACGCCATCGAAGCCTTCGGCCACGCCATGGCCGAAGCTGCGGTGCGCGAGGCGGCCTGAGATCCGGAAACCCCGAGGGGCGAGGCGCGTCCCGTCATTGCTAGCCGCCGCATCATTGCGGAGGATCGGATGTGGGCGGGAGGTCGGATGTGGGCTCGCTGCCGCTGGTAAGCTGCATCATGCCGACCTACGGGCGGCCCGTCTTCGCTCTCCAGGCAGTCCGTTACTTTCTCCGTCAGGACTATCCGGCGCGCGAACTCATCATCCTCGATGACGGGCCGGAAGGGCTCAGCGCTCGTCTGCCGGAAGATGACCGCATCCGCTATGTCCGCCTGCCACGCCTGAAGATCGGCGGCAAGCGCAATACCGGTTGCACCCTCGCACGCGGCACCATCATCGCTCAATGGGACGATGATGACTGGTACGGCCCGCACCGCCTTTCGGTGCAGGTCGCCCCACTCCTTGCCGGCAACGCGGACATCACCGGCATCCGCGGTACCGTGGTTTTCGATCTCGAGCGCTGGCAGGCCTGGACCTGTACGCCGCGGCTGCATCGGCTGATGTACCGCCACGACGTGCATGGCGGCACGCTCGTCTTCTTCCGCCGTCTTTGGGAGCAGCAGGCGCGCTACCCCAACCGCTCGCTCGCCGAGGATGCCCATTTTCTCTCCCGCCTCGTGCGCGCCGGTGCCCGCCTCACGCGGATCGAGGATGACGGGCTCTTCGTCTATATCCGTCACGGCGGAAACACCTGGTCCTTCCGCTCCGGCCGCTTCCTCGATCCGCGCGGCTGGCGGATCATGGCAGGCGTGCCGGTGCCGGCCGAGGACCGGCCCTTCTATGCCGCGCTTGCCGCCTCAGCGGCGGAAGCCTCCGCGCGTCGCACCGAGCGCCGCGCCATGGGGGCGGGGCCGCGCCTCTTCCGCCAGGCGATCAGCCGGATGCTCGCGGCAGAGACCGATCGCGGCTGACCGATCGCGGTTGATCGGCGGATCGCGGCATTCGCGATTCTCGTTTGGCGGGATGGATTCGATAGGATAACAAACAACGCGCATAACAAAACGGCGCAGCGCCGGCTTCAGCCTACCGCTGTAACCCTCTTCTTTCGTGCCGAAAGATCGCCGTAGCCGGGACAGGACACTCTTGCCGCGTCACCGCCCGCAAGGAGAAGAAGACGATGATCGGCAGATTGTCTTCCGTGCATGCTGCCGTGACAGCGCTGGCATTTTTCTGCCTGTCGCTCTCTCCGGCGATGGCCGCCGATCAGGAGATCGCCCGTGGTCATTACCTCGTCACGGTGATGAGCTGCACGGATTGCCACACGCCGGGCAGCCTTCTCGGCCGTCCGGACATGGGCAGGTTCCTCGGCGGCTCGGATGTCGGGTTCGCGATCCCGGGTCTCGGTGTCTTCGTCCCTCCGAACCTCACCCCTGATCCCGCGACCGGCCTCGGCAAATGGACCGAGGCAGAGATCGTCACGGCACTGACGAAGGGCGTGCGGCCCGACGGGCGCATCCTCGCCCCGATCATGCCCTGGCGTTCCTATGCCCGTTTGACCCATGCGGACGCCCAGGCGATCGCCGCCTATCTGAAAAGCCTGCCACCGGTGCAGCATGAGGTCGCCGGACCGTTCGGGCCCAAAGAGAAGCCGACGGTTCCGGTGTCGGTGATTCTTCCCCCGGACCAGTATGCAGCGCTTCCCGATCCCGGTGCCGAGGCTCCCGGTACTCAGTCTCCCGGGGCTTCGGCCGCGCAGGAAGCTCGGCCAGGCTCTTCCCACCCCTGACGGTGCCTTGCCAGCCGGTGATACGGGGGCTACGTCCGACGAGATCGATATGGCTTCTGGCGGATCGGGGGACCCCGCGGCGGGGACCCCGGCGTGGAGCGATCCGTCAAAGCCCAAGGGGAAGCCCGAGGGGAAGCCATGAAATTGGTCGAGAAAACAAAGCAAGAGCGTGATGACCGAAAATCATCACGCTCTGACCAGAAACGGGCCCGTGCATGCCGTCTTCCCGCCTTGCCGTCGATATCGGCGGCACCTTCACCGATCTCGCCCTTGAGCATCGCGGCCGGCGGACGACCCTCAAAGTCCTGACCACGCAAGCCGCCCCGGAGGAAGGCGTGATCGCGGGCGTGCACGCCATCCTCGCCGCTGCCTCGGTCGCGCCGCGCGAGATCGACCTCGTCATCCACGGCACGACGCTCGCCACCAACGCGCTCATCGAGCGCAAGGGCGCCCGCACCGCCCTCATCACCACGGCAGGGTTTCGCGACGTGCTCGCGATGCGGAACGAAAGCCGCTACGACCAGTACGACCTCAATCTCGTGCTGCCCGAGCCCCTGGTTCCGCGCCATCTGCGCCTCACCGTGCCCGAGCGGATCGACCATGCGGGCGCGGTGCTGGCTCCGCTCGACGAGGAAGCCGTGCATGCGCTCATTCCGCTGCTCGCGCGCGAGCAGGTGGAGAGCATCGCCGTCGGCTTCCTCCATGCCTTCGTCAATCCCGTTCACGAGGCGCGCGTCGCCGCGATTCTCGCCGCCGCCCGGCCCGATCTCCTCGTCTCCCTCTCTTCCCAGGTCTCGCCCGAGATGCGGGAGTGGGAACGTTTCTCCACCACGGCCGCCAATGCCTATGTGCAGCCGCTGATGGCGCGCTATCTCGGCCGGCTCGAAGCGGGGCTCCGCGATCTCGGGCTGGCCGCCCCCATCTTTCTGATGCTTTCGGGCGGCGGCCTCACCACGGTCGAGACCGCCTGCCGCTTTCCCATCCGGCTCGTCGAATCCGGCCCGGCGGGCGGGGCGATCTTCTCCGCCCATATCGCCCGCCAATCCGCGCTCGATCGCGTGCTCTCCTTCGACATGGGCGGCACGACCGCGAAAATCTGCCTGATCGACGGTTTCCGGCCGCAGGCGGCGAAGAGTTTCGAGGTCGCGCGCGTCGGCCGCTTTCGCAAAGGCTCGGGCCTGCCGCTCTCCATCCCGGTGATCGAGATGGTGGAGATCGGCGCCGGCGGCGGCAGCCTCGCCCATGTCGACGCGATGGGCCGCATCGCGGTCGGACCGGAGAGCGCGGGCGCCGATCCCGGCCCCGCCTGCTACGGGTACGGCGGCACGCGTCCGGCGGTGACGGATGCCAATCTCCTGCTCGGCCGCTATGACCCCGAGCGCTTCGCCGGCGGCAAGCTGCCGCTCGACCGCACGGCCGCCCTCGCCGCGGTCAACCAGACGATCGGCGCGCCGCTCGGGCTCCCGGCCGAGATGGCCGCGCTCGGCATTGTCGAGATGGTCGATGAGACCATGGCGAACGCCGCGCGCGTGCATGCGATCGAATCCGGCAAGACCTATGAAGGGCGCACGCTCATCGCTTTCGGCGGCGGCGGGCCCGTGCATGCCTGCCGGCTCGCGGAAAAGCTCGGCATCAGCCGCATCCTGGTGCCGAGCGGCGCCGGCGTGGGCAGCGCCATCGGCTTCCTGCGCGCGCCCGTCGCCTATGAGCTCGTCCGCAGCCTCTATCAGCGCCTCTCCAGCTTCGATGTCGGCGCGGTGAATAGCCTGCTGGCCGGGATGTCGGCCGAAGCCGCCTCGGTCGTCGCCGCCGGCAGCTTCGGCGCGCAGGTGGGCGAGACCCGCACCGCCTTCATGCGCTATGTCGGCCAGGGCCATGAGATCCCCGTGAAGCTGCCGGCGCGCGCGCTCGGCACCGATGACGTGGCCGGCCTGCGCGCCGCCTATGATACGGAATATGCGCGCTTCTATGACCGGCCGGTGCCGGGCTCGGATATCGAGGTGCTGAGCTTTTCCGTCATCGTCTCGACCCTTCCCGAAGAGCTTCCGCCGCCGCCCGCAATCGCTCCGAACGGCGCTGCGGCCGTCCCGGCCTATGTTCAGAGCGTGCGCGACACCGCCACCGGCGCGGTCGCGGACTGGGCCGTCTATCCGCGCATCGCGCTTCATCCCGGAAGCCGCGTGAGCGGCCCCGCGATCATCGCCGAGGATGAAACCTCCACGCTGGTCGGCCCGGGCTGGACCGCTTCGCTCGATGGCGCGGGCTATCTCGCACTCGTCCAGGAGGCACTCTGATGGCCGGAAACGTCGTCGGGCTCGCCGAGATCCAGCGCCAGGTGATGTGGAACCGGCTGATCGCCGTGGTCGAAGAGCAGGCGCAGACAATGATCCGCACCGCCTTCTCCACCACCGTGCGTGAGGCGGGCGATCTCTCCGCCGGCATCTTCGATCTCGAAGGGCGGATGATGGCCCAGGCGGTCACCGGCACACCCGGCCATGTCAACTCGATGATGGAAAGTGTCGGGCATTTCCTGAAGAAATTTCCCGCCGCCACGATGCGCCCGGGCGATCATTACATCACCAACGATCCCTGGCTCGGCACCGGCCATCTGCATGATCTCACCGTGGTCACGCCCGCCTTCCATCGCGGAAAGATGGTCGGTCTCTTCGCCAACACCGCGCATGTGATCGATGTCGGCGGTCTCGGCATGGGGCCCGAAGGCCGCTCGGTGTTCGAGGAAGGGCTCTACATTCCGATCGTGAAATGCTTCGCCGAAGGAAGGCCGAACGAGACCTTCTTCGATTTCATCCGCGCCGGCACGCGGCTTCCGGTGGAGCTCGAAGGCGATATCTATTCGCTCTGTGCCTGCAACGATGCCGGCATCCGCCGCCTCACCGAGATGATGGCGGAATTCTCGCTCGACGGGCTCGCGCCGCTCGCCGACTTCATCTTCGAGAATTCCCGTCGCGCGACCGAGGCCGAGATCGCCCGTCTCCCCGCCGGCACCTTCCATGCCGAAATCCGTTCGGACGGCTATGACGAGGAGATCACGCTCAAGGCAGCGATGACGATCGAGAAGGACAGGATCATCGTCGATTATGCCGGCACCTCGCCCTGCTCGACGCGCGGGATCAATGTCCCCGCTTCCTATACGCGGGCCTATTCCTGCTTCGGCATCAAGGTCGTGGTCGCGCCGGAAATTCCCAACAACTGGGCGAGCCTCGCGCCGTTCGAGATGCGCATTCCGCCGGGCTCGATCCTCAATGCGCCGCGCCCCTATCCGGTCTCGGTGCGCCATGTCATCGGCCATCTCCTGCCCGATCTGATGATGGGCTGCCTCTGCCAGACCGTGCCCGACCGCGTGACCGCGGAGGGATCTTCCTGCCTCTGGAACCCACCGCTCCGCGGCGGCGCCTCGGTCTCCGGCCCCGCGCGCGGCAACCGTCCGGCCTTGCCGGATTTCGAGATCATCACCTTCAATTCCGGCGGCACTGGCGCGCGCCCCACGCGCGATGGGCTCGATGCGACGGCCTTTCCCTCGGGCGTGCGGACGATGGCGGTGGAGGCGACCGAGAACGTCGCCCCGATCCTCTTCTGGCGCAAGGAGCTGCGCCCGGATTCCGGCGGGGCCGGACGCACGCGCGGCGGCATGGGCCAGGTGATGGAGATCGGTGCCAGGGACGATCGCGAATTTGCCTGCAACGCGATCTTCGATCGCGTGAAGAATCCGCCCAAGGGCCGCGCGGGGGGAAAACCGGGCGCGGGCGGCCGCGTCGCGCTCAAATCCGGCAGGACGCTCCGCACCAAGGGGTTCCAGATCATTCCGGAAGGAGATCGTCTTGTGCTCGAGCTGCCGGGCGGCGGCGGCATGGGCGATCCCCTCTCGCGTGATCCCGCTGAGGTCGCGCGCGATGTGCGGGACGGCCTCGTCTCGCCCGAGGCGGCGCGTGCGCTCTACAAGGTGGCGATCCGGCCGGACGGCACGCTCGATCCATCTGCAACCGAAACCCTCCGTCGCGCGAATAGAAGCTGAGCAGGAGCGTCCGGCGGGGTTCCCATCTCGCGATCGCTCCCTATCTTCCACCACGAAGCCGGAGGAGATTGCCTATGGACGCCTTTGCTCCGTCGACCGACCACGCTTCCTATGTGACGGTCCGGGCGCATACGGAGCATCTCGCTTCGGCGCTCTCGCCGGAGGACGAATGTATCCAGTCGATGGAGGATGCAAGTCCGGTCAAATGGCACCGTGCGCATGCGACATGGTTCTTCGAGGAATTCCTGCTGCTGCCGCACCTTCCGAACTATCGTCCGTTCGATTCCGCCTTTCGTTATCTGTTCAATTCCTACTATGAGGCGGTGGGGAAGCGGCATCCGCGGCCGCGGCGCGGCATGATCACGCGGCCGACCGCCACGCACGTCACGGATTATCGTGCCCATGTCGATGCCGCGATGCTCCGCCTGCTCGCCCAGAGCAACGAAGATCTCCGCGCGCTCGTCACGCTCGGGCTGCACCATGAGCAGCAGCACCAGGAACTTCTGGTCACCGATATCACGCACGCCTTTGCCCAGAACCCGCTTCTCCCGGCGGCGATGCCGTTCTGGCGCGAGCCGGCCGCGATGGAAGGGCAGGGGCGTTTCATCGATTTCCCAGGCGGCGATGCCGAGATCGGCCATTCCGGCTCCGGCTTTCATTTTGACAATGAGAGCCCGCGTCATCGCGTGCATCTGGAGCCCTATCGGCTCGCCGATCGGTTGGTGACCAACCGCCAGTGGCGCGACTTCATGAGTGATGGCGGCTATCGCACGCCCACG
>JASHVY010000020.1 GCA_030044345.1 Acetobacteraceae bacterium
ACGCAGGACCCTTGCCCCTCCGGCGTCTGGCAAACCTTCGTCAACCACCTCACCAGACTGGCAGAGACAGCTCATAGGTCCGGCGATGTCGGCGCCGCGAATGCTGTCGTCCAGGCAGTCTATCTGCTCAGCGACGCCCGGTGCGTACGAAACAGGCAGGACGCCGGAGAGTTTCGCGCGACAACTCGGAACAGTTAGCCGCAGGTCCCTTCGATCTGCAGGAATACGGCACCATTACTCCTGGCTTTTTCTGACAGCATCCTGCCGCAACAAAGAGTGACCAATGATACATGCGCATTCTGTTGATTGAAGACGAGACAGTCACGGAAAGGTCTCTGGCCAAGGTGATCCACTGTGCAGCGGACGTGATTGACCATACGGCCAGTGTCGGAGGTGCATTCGATCTTATGCGCTGCTACGACTACGATCTTGTCCTGCTCGACCTCGTGACGCCAAACGTAGACGGCTTGGAGCTCGTTCAAAGAATGCGGAAACTACGCATCGAGACGCCGGTTCTGGTTGTCTCCGGCCTCTCCGGATACGAAGCGCTGGTTGCAGCGCTTGGAAAGGGAGCGGACGACTTCATCGCCAAGCCATTTCATGACGCGGAGCTGTTGGCGCGTATCCGTGCTGTCATTCGGCGCAGCAAAGGAATCACCAATCCAATTGTGCGAGTCGCCAATCTGGAAATAGACCTGAACAGTCGTGAGGCAAAGGTCGATGATGTGCCTGTCCCTCTTACCGCCAAGGAGTACTCGATTTTGGAACTCCTGGTGATGAGGAAGGGGTCCCTTCTCAGCAAACAGTATATCTTTGAACATGTGTACGGCAATGTCGATCAACCCGAACCTAGGATTATTGACGTCTTTATTTGTAAACTTCGAAAGAAGCTGAGGCAGGCGAGTGCGGTCCGACTAATAGATACCATATGGGGCCAGGGTTACCGGCTTCGCGACCTCAAAGAGACGCCACCGACATCTTCCAAGGAAGTGGTCGTCTGAATCCAGGGAGTTTTGGCGACTTGAGGTTTGTGCTCATCCGAGCTGGTCGATGCCCACGATCCAGGCTCATCCATAAGCCTCGCCAAATTGCTGGCCGAGCCGTACTTCGACCAAGCGCACGCGCGTCGGGGGGCGGGGATGGCCGAAGGAGGATGCGGTGCCACCCGTCCGTGCCATTCCCGACGGCGACCATGGCGCGTGAGAGTTTCGCCGGCGCGCGCGCAACCTCCATTGAAATCGTCAAGCTTATCACCGAAGCCATTGGGAGACGGCTGCCCCCGGAGCCGAAATCATGGTGAATCTCGCGTGCCACACGCCGGAATGCATGCGTGGCAAGACTCCTCGCCAGCGGACCGGTTGCCCGTGGGTTTCCTTGGAGCAATCTAACCCTTCCCACGAGTAGAGCATTCGTTAATCATTTGTTGATAGTTCTTCCTATCGCTCCACTCTCCACTCCGCGAATCTAAAGGCTGCGTGCATGATACCGCAAGGCTGCAGCGGACAGGCAATGCCACCCTGTCACGATTGCCATTATAGCAGTGACTCAAGCCGCTGCCTCTTGCGATGACGTACCTCACTCCTGGGCCTGCGAGGACCGCGGCAGGGAACCGTCAGAAGTCACGATGGTTGGCGCGAATTGCACTGACCTTGCCGCTGGTTGTCCTGCCTCTTCTTGCTTGCCAACATGCCAAGCCAGTATCGGGGTTGGGCTATGGCCTGCCGCTGCCGCCCGGGCCACCGCCCTACCCTCCTCCGCCCCTTCCAGCCAGGCCCCCTCCTGTCACGCTGACATGGACGTTCGCGCAATCCTCTGACGAATGCTTGGCGCGGGCGGCGAATGACGCTACGGCGCTACGTGTGGTGGTGAACCGGGGCAGCACCATCGCCATCCAGATTGTCTTCGACCGGAGCGTAAGCCTCCCTACGATTGGAGGTCTCCATGTTTCGCTATGGTTCACCGGCACGGCAGGATCCTGGGGAGCTGGAGGGGCCATCGTTTCGCGGAACCGCGTTGTGGCCTTGCTACCGCTCAACGACCTTTCTGTCGCGCGCGTGCTCTTACTGCTCGGCGGTGGATCGCTGAACGTCGCTGCCCAGCCTTCGCTGCCGATGCTGCGCGTGATTCCGAGCGACATGGAAGGGCAGAAATGGTTTGCGTGCGTGCAGCGGATGCTGGTTTAGGACGTCCTGGGACGCATGGTGATTGCCCACAGCTGTCGACGTTCACGAGTTTGTGGGAGCGCCGGCCTTATCACGTAGCAGGAGGACCCGACTGAGCCTGATGTTTCTTGTGGAAGCCGATGCCGACCGTAATCAAGATAGGTTCGCGCCGCGCCACGCCCTGGAGGTCATGCCGTGAAAGCGAGTCTCGCCAAATTGCTGGCCACTTCGAGGCAGCTGCCGATGACACTGGTCATTGCTTGCTGGGTCGGATTTGGCGGTATTCTTTTTGGTCTGGCACTCTGCAGCGGCGCGAGGCAGGCCCAGACCAGGGCTCAGAAACAACTGGCGCTTGCCAGCAGTTCCGTGGCGGAGCGGCTTAACGTCACGCTACGGCGCTTCGCCGAAGTGGCGGAGTCAGCCGGGCCCGCCGATTACTCATCTTCGAATCGAGTGGTGAATACAGAGAGGCTCCTCCGCGCCCAGATCTCAATGCCGACCGTGGAAGCCCTGTTCAATATCGACCCCTCTGGCCACCTCATTGCCACCTCGGAGCCATTCCCGAGCACCGCTCCCGAGGTGACAGGTTGGGCGTGGTTTCAAGACGCGCTCAAGCATTCAGGGGCAACGGGTTTGTCGTCGCGACGCCTATCGCTAGAACTCGCCGACATGCCGTGGTCACGACCGGTTCCTGCCATAGTCATCACCCATAGGGCCGAAGATGGCAAGGGAACCACGCTCGGCATTTCCGTAGCAGTTGTCTCTGTCGAGCGTGCTCGTCGCATTCTCGCCGAACCATGGCTGGGTACAGGCACTCAGCTGCTGCTCGCCTCAAGCAACGGAGACGAGCTGCGGCTGAGCGGCCCTGCTGCGGCGGCGCGTCCGGTAAGCGATCAAGCTGTGGAGGTTCAGTCCCTGCCACCTCCCAGCGGAGCATTTGAGAAAGGGGCTTCGGGGGGATTTTGGCCTTCAGGTCCGGAGCTGCTCACGGCCGTCTCAGCGCTCGGGGGAGAGCCGTCGGTTCTGCAAGCCAGCTCGAAACTAGCCGCGTCCGGCGCGCGTATCGTGGCGCGCATGACCTCGATAGAAGCGATGCGCGTGGCCTGGCCCGATATCGCGCGCTGGCTCTGGCTCTTGAGCCTCGCGTATTTCGGTGCCCTGATAGGCCTGATCAGTCTCCGTGTCATGGCTGGTACCCGGCGACCGCGCGCGGGAGATCCGGGCCCCGCCGAGTTCGGCAGCGATTGGCGCATAACCCTGGATCGCGGTGATCATGTCTGCACGGTAGATGGGCACGTCCCGCCCCTGCTGCGCGACGGAATAGGCAAGCCCCTGCTGGATCTGGTCCGCGATGGGCCCGGGAGTCCGGGACTGGAGCGCCTGCAAGCTGCCCTTGCCGCCAATCAGCCCGCTTGGGATGTCGATATTGCCTTTGGCAGGGATGACGCCTCGGACCATTTCCAAAGGCTGGAGATAAGACCGCAGCATGACGGCAGTTTCATCGTTCTGGGACGCAACGTGACCAGCGAGCTTCGTGCCGTCTCGGCCGTCACCGAGCTTGGGGCCGCCGTCAGGCAAAGCAAGGAAGAAGTCGAGTCGACGCGAAAGGAGCGCGATCGCATCCTCGCTGCCGTGGGCCATGACGTGCGGACTCCAATGAACAGCATCATGGGAATCTGCTCCTTGCTCCTTGATGGTCATCTTGAGGAAGATCAGCGGCGCTGGGTCGGGCAGATGCGCCACAGCTGCGATGTTCTCCTGGCCATGCTGAACGGGCTGCTGGAGGTCTCAAGCAGCGATTCCACCAGCAGCGAAATTCAGTTGGACAGCACGGATTTGGCGGACCTTGTGCAAGAGGTTGCTGGGGCGATGAAGCCGCAGGCCCAGGATAAGGGCCTCAGCCTTCGGGTACGGGTTGACGACCTCTTGCTCGGCCTATGGGAGATTGATCCGACCCGCGTGCGCCAGGTGCTGATTAACCTGGTGGGAAACGCCATCAAGTTCACCAATACCGGTGGCGTCGAGATTCGGGCCTCCATCGTTCCCGCGCGCGGCGTCGGCACGATAGTGCGTATCGCGGTCTCTGACAGCGGCATGGGCGTTCCCCCGGAGGAGAGGGAAATTATCTTCGACCGATTTCGCCGTGGCCGCGCACAGAACGCCAGCGAAGGGTTGGGCCTGGGACTGGCCATCTGCCGGGAGAACGCGGCGCTATTGGGCGGACAGATTACCGTGGAAAGCACCGTCGGCATCGGCAGCGAGTTCACCTTCGAGTTCCCTTCACGCAGGATCCAACCGCTCACCCGTTCCCCACTGTTTCTTGGCCGGACCTGCGTTCTCGTTGCCTTGAGCGGCGGCTATACGGACCAACTCGCAAAGCAACTGGAGCGCTTGGGATTCACCGTCGACATCGCAGGTGACGGGTTCGTGGGGTTGGCACTGGCCGAGCGCATGGCGGTCCGACGTGGGGCACTGGACCTGGTTGTCCTCGATGCCGGCATGACCGGCATGGCGCCCGAGACATTCCTGCGGCGCCTCGGCGCCACGTCGCACGGAGCCCGGACCAAGGTTGTCACTATCGAGTCTCAAGGCCAGGAACGTGAGCGGCCAAGGCTGACGTGCGACGCGAGTGTCCCTGAGGGAGGCGGCATGGCGGAGTTGCTGCCCGCCATTAGCCAGGTCCTCGGCGACCACCGTGCGCTCGATGCGGTCGACCCCGACGGGCTACGGGCTTCGGCAAGTCGTATTCTCATTGTCGAGGACGACGCGGTGAACCGATCGCTGCTGAGCGCAGCCCTAACCCGGAGCGGGTTCTCGTGCTTCATTGCAAAGGATGGGGAGGAGGCTGTGCGGCTTGCCGCCCACGACACTTTCGATGCCATCCTTATGGACATCCAGATTCCCGGCATCGACGGCTTCGAGGCAACCCGGCACATCCGGGATCGGGGCGGGTATTGTGCTCGGATCCCGATAATTGCCCTAACCGCCCTTGACGGTGCGGTCATTCAGAAACGCTGCAACGAGGCTGGCATCACGGCCATCGTGGTAAAGCCATGCGATCTGCAGCGTCTCTCCCGCAATCTCCGCGGCTGGGTCGCTAGCGGCCGCATATCCGATCTTCTGCCTCATTCCTGGGCCGGCACGTCAGACAACCAAAGCGAGGCAATTCCTGGTGAAGCCGGCGCAGATCTCGACATATCCGACATATTTATCCAGGCCGTTGTCCAGGAAGTGGGTCTGGACCGCGCCACCGCATGTGTCGCCGAGTTCGTCTCGGACGCAGAAGCGCAGTGCGCGCGCCTCCACGAATTCCTCGCCGCTTGGGAGGTCGAGGCCGTGGCACGTATCTGCCATGACCTCGGAGGAGTTGCCGGGACATTCGGCGCCGTCGCGTTCAGTGAGGTGCTGGAGGAACTGAGCGGGGCCGTGCAAAGGAACGCCCCCTCGGATGCCGAGGAAATTCTGCGCCGTGTCGAGGT
>JASHVY010000196.1 GCA_030044345.1 Acetobacteraceae bacterium
GCTCAGGAACGTCATCTGCATGCATGAGGAAGATGACGGCGTGCTCTGGAAGCACACGGACTGGCGCACCAACCATACGGAAGTCCGGCGCTCACGCCGTCTCGTCGTCTCCTTCTTCGCGACCGTCGGTAATTATGATTACGGGTTCTTCTGGTATTTCTACCAGAACGGCGACATCGCGGTGGAGGTGAAGCTGACCGGCTGCCTCTCGGTGGGAGCCTTGCCGCCGGGCGTGGAGCCCACGCACGGCGCGCTTGTCGCTCCCCAGCTCTATGCGCCGATCCATCAGCACTATTTTTCCTTCCGCCTCGATCCGAATCTCGACGGCGAGGGCAACAGCATCTTCGAAATCGATACCGAGCGCGATCCGGAGGGGCCTGGCAATCCGTACGGCAGTTCCTATCGTGCCGTCACGACGCCGATCCGTTCCGAGCGAGAAGGGGCGCGCGATGCCGATCCCGCGCGTGGACGCACCTGGTTCATCGCCGTGCCGCATCGGCGCAACGCGGTTGGCCGGCCGCCCGGCTACAAGCTGATGCCGGGTGCGGATACAGCCCATCCCTTTGCCTATCCCGGCTCAAGCCTGCTCACCCGCGCCGGCTTCATCCGCCACACGCTCTGGGTGACGCGCCGTGACCCGGAAGAGAAATACGCCGCCGGGGACTATATCAATCAGAATGCGATGCCGGACGGCGTGGCGCGCTGGGTGCAGAAGGATCGCCCGCTCGAGGCGACCGGCCTCGTGCTCTGGTACACGCTCGGCGTGCACCATATTCCCCGCCCGGAGGATTGGCCGGTGATGCCGGTTGCCCATGCCGGCTTCATGCTGCGCCCGGCCGGGTTCTTCGATGCCAATCCGGCGATGGACCTGCCGCCGCCAGTTCCCAGGCACAGTTGCTGCGTGTCCTGAAAGAGCCTGTCCCGAACGAAGGAGACCCTGCCGATGAGCGAAAGCGCTTCCTCGCCTCCGCTGGATGTCGCGCAGCGCCAGGGCATGCACCTGCTTCAGCCGAAAGCGGTCGGGCTGATCGGCGTTCTCTTCCTCACCCTCACCGGCTCGGCGCCGATCACCGCCATGCTGCTCAATGTGCCGATCGTCGTCGGCAACGGCAACGGCCTCGGCGCTCCCGCGGCCTTTCTCGTCGCCACCGTGATCCTGATCGTCTTCTCGGTGGGCTATGCCGCGATGGCGCGAAAAGTCACCGCGGCCGGTGGATTCTACTCCTTCATCAGCCATGGCATCGGGCAGGAGCTTGGCATGGCGATGGGCTTCGCCGCCGTGCTCGCCTATTCGGTGTTCGAGCCCTCGCTCACCGGCGGCTTTGCCTATTTCCTCAATCTCAAGATCAGCCAGCTCTTCGGCATCAATGTGCCCTGGCCGGTGCTGGCGCTCGCCATGGTCGCCGGGATCGCCATTCTTGCACATTTCGACATCAAATTTTCCTCGCAGGTGCTCGGCGTGGCGCTCATCGCCGAGGTCGTCTGCCTCATCGTCTTCGATGCCGGGGTCTTCTCGCATGCCGGCAATGGCGCGGTCGTCCAGCTTTCCGCGCTCGACCCCACGCGGGCCTTCCAGGGATTCCCCAAGGTCGGAAAACTCACCGAGGGGCTCGCGGGAATCGGGCTCTTCTTCGCCTTCTGGTCATGGGTTGGCTTCGAGATGGCGCCCAATTATGCCGAAGAGTCGCGCGACCCGAAGCGCATCGTTCCGCTCTCGCTCTATATCTCGGTGATCCTGCTTGGCGTGCTCTACACGCTCACCTGCTGGGCGGCGCAATCGGGCTTTCCGGACATCGGCAAGGCGATCGGCGAGGCCCAGAACAATTCCGCGACCTTCTTCTTCGGCACCGCCACGCGCCTGATCGGGCCCTGGCTCGCCACGCTGATGAGCTACCTGATCCTCACCGGCTCCTTCGCCTGCGGCATGGCCTTCCACAACACGGCCGCGCGCTATTTCTATTCCCTCGGGCGGGAGCGTCTGCTGCCCCCCATCTTTGGCCGCACCCACCCGAAATACCGAACGCCTTCGTCCGCTTCGCTCGCGCAGTCGGTGGTCTCAGCGGCGATCATCATCCTCTTCGCGATCTTCACCGGCACCGACAATCCGACCAATCAGGCCTATGGCGAGCTCTACGGGCTGATGGCGCTGCTCGGCACCATCCTGATCCTCGCCGCGCAGGCGATCGTCTCGATCGCCATCATCCGCTATTTCCGACGCGAGCATCCCAATGACCACCATTGGTGGCGGACTCTCATCGCACCGGTGATCGCCTTCCTCGCCCAGGCCTATGTGATCTATCTCTGCATCGACAATCTCGCCTTCGTCGGTGGCGGCTTCGCCTTCGCGACCTGGATCCCCTGGATCGATCTCGGAGTGGTGATCTTCGGCATCCTTGCCGCGCTCGCCATCAAGCGCTCTGATCCGGCGAAATTCTCCGAGATCGGGCGGCTGATCTATGAGGGCCTGCCGGGCGAGCCGGAAACCACGGGGGAGGAGGCCCCGGGCTATGCGTTTGGTGGCCGCGCCGGCGATTGACCACAAGTCATCCGACCCTCCGTGCTGACCCCGATCGCCGGCCGGTCGGTGATCGTGACCGGCGCGAGCCGCGGTATCGGCCGCGGCATCGCATCCCTTTTTGCCCGCCATGGCAGCTCGGTCCTGGTCGTTGCGCGCGACGGGGCGGCGGCGGAGGGGGCCGCCTCCGCCATGCGCGAGGCAGGCGGCGCGGCGAGTGCCTTGGCCGCTGACGTGACCGACGAAGCCGCCATGGCACGGATGGCGGAAACGGCCGTGGCGCGCCACGGCGGCATCGATATCCTCATTGCCAATGCCGGAATCTTTCCCTCATCACCGCTTGCGGCGATGAGCGAGGGCGCGTTCGACGAGGTCATGGCGACCAA
>JASHVY010000197.1 GCA_030044345.1 Acetobacteraceae bacterium
AGGAAACGACGATAGGCACCTTTCGCTACGAAAGCGAGCCGGGCCACGCCATAGGCCGCCGGCACGGATACGAGGAGCGCGAGCAGGGTCGCGCCGATGCTGATCGCAAGGCTGTTCAGCAGCGCGGTGCCGAAATCCGCTGCCTGCCACATTGCCGCGAACGTTCCCCAATCGACGTGGTGGGGGATCCAGTGCGGTGGATATTGCAGCACTTCGGACGTGGGCTTGAGCGCGGTCGAGAGCATCACCGCGAACGGGAAGAGCACGAGCGCGATCAGCGGCAGCAGGACGAGCCAGCAGATCACGCTGCGTCCGAGGCTACGGCGGTGGCTCACGTCGCCTCGCGCTCGGCAAGCCTGAGATAGGCGAAGGAGAAGACCAGGACGATAGCAAGCATCGCCACGGATACGGCCGCCGCGAGCCCCGGCCGGCCGATCCGGAAAGCGAGTTCATAGAGATAAGTCACCAGGATGTGCGTCGAATTGTCCGGCCCGCCTTCGGTCATGACCCAGATGATCGGAAAGGAATTGAAGACATAGATCATGTTCAATACGACGGCGATGGTCACGAATGGCCGCATCAGCGGCAGCGTCATCCAGCGGAACTGCGCGAGCGCCCCCGCCCCGTCGATCCACGCGGCCTCATAGATCTCGCCCGGAATCGAGGCGAGGCCGCCGAGGAAGATCGTCACCGTGAAGGGAATGGAGACAAGGATGCCGACCCCGATTTCAACGGGGAAAGCCGTCTCCGCGCGGGCCATCCATTGCAGCGGCTTTGCAATGAGGCCAGCCCCTTCCAGAATGGAATTGACCATCCCGTAATTGCCGTTGAAGGCCCATAGCCAGACGATCGCCGCCATCGCGAGCGACATCGACCAGGGAAGGAGGATGAGGGTGCGGGCAAGGCCCCTTCCGTGGAAATCCTGGGCGAGCACGAGTGCCACCGGCATCGAAATGATCACCGTGCCGCCGACCACCGCGACGGTCCATTCGAGCGTGCGCAGCACCGTCGCCTGAAAGACAGGATCGTCCAACGTACGGGCATAGTTGGCAAAGCCGACGAAGCCGCGCACGATGCCGAAAGGTGAGACATCGTGCAGAGAAAGCTGAACGATCTCGACAAACGGGTAGAAGATCACGACGACCGCGAGCACGAGGCTCGGGCCGATCAGGAGCCAGGGCACCAAGGCGCGGGGAATGCGAGGGCGTGCCCGCATCTCTCCCGCCGGCGCGATCGCGATGCCGGGCAACCGCTTCCTGTTCTCACTTGACGTGTGATGATTTTCGATCATCACACATCAGGTCTCTCTCGGTGATCGATCTCATGAATGCGGCGGATCGCTCCCCGATCCCGCCAGCCGCGATTTCGCTTTCGAGCGGGATGCGTTCGCTCGCGCTCATCCATCCCGCTCCCGCCATTTTTCTTCCCGCGTGATTCACGCCTTCGGTGAATCCACCTTCGGCGATCACACTCTAGTCGCCCTTCAGGGCCTGATCGGCCTTGGTCGAGGCGAGCTTGAGCGCTGCTGCCGGGTCGGCCTTGCCGAGATAGACCGACTGCACGGCATCGGTGACCGCCTGCGCCATGCCCTCCCAGCCCGGAATGGTCGGCGCGAATCGCGCTTCCGGCAGCAAGCTCACGAAAATCTGGAGCTGCTTGTTATCGGCGAAATAGGGATCGGCCGCTTCGGCCTTGGTCGTCGGCAGGAATCCCTCGTTTTTGCTGAAGGTGACGCGCGGATTTTTGGTGAACAGGAAGTCGAGGAACTTCCAGGCCGCATCCTTGGCTCGCGAATTCGAGAACATGACGATGGAATCGGTCACTGCGTAAGTCGCGGAAGTCGTGCCGCGCGGCACCGGGCAGATGCCATATTGCAGCTTCGGCGCTTCCGCAGCGATCTGGTTGATGAGGAACGGCGCGGTGATCATCATTCCCACCCGCCCCTGCTTGAAGAGATTCTGCACATCCTCGCGGGTGTAATCGGTGACGCCGGGTTGGGTCAGCCCCTCCTTCACCATCGTCTGATAGAGTGTCAGCGCCTTGATGCCGGCCGGCGAATCGAACGCGGCCTTGCCGTCCTTGTCGATCAGCTCGCCGCCATAGCTCCAGAGTGCATAGTACCAATAGACGTCGGTCTCGATGGCCTTGCCCTGCAGCCCGAAGCCATATCCGCCCGCCGCCTTGATCTTCCTCGCCGCGGCGACGACATCGTCCCATGTCTTCGGCCCATCCGGGAAACCTGCCTTTGTCAGCATATCTTTATTGTAGAACATCGCCCGCGCCGAAGCGGCAATCGGCAGCCCGTACACCTTGCCGCCGATCTCGGCTGGTTCCAGGAAGGTGCCGATGAAACGGTCCCGGAACTGCGGTGTCATGAAATGATCAAGCGGCTCGGCGACACCATCCTTGACGAAGGTGAGCAGCCAGCGTGTGCCGATGATGGAAAGATCGGGCGTGACACCGCCGGAAATGTCCGTTTGCAGCGTCTGCAGCAGCGTGTCCCAGTTCACCACGTCGATCTTGACGGTGATGCCGGGATTCGCGGCCTCGAACGCCTTCGCCATCTGCTGGAAATAGGGCCCGGTGGCGGCGCTGTAGTAGGCGACGGTCACGTGCAGGCTGGTCGCCGCGCGGGCGGCAAAAGGCGCCAGCGCGAGGGCGGAGCCCGCGGCCGCGATCAGTGGACGGCGCCGCACCCCCGCACTTGCGGATTCCGGTGCTCCTGTTTTCATCGCGGTTCCTCCTTGCCACCTGTTTGCCTGCAGGATTCTGTCAGCCAGTCGAGCCCAGCTTTCGCGCGATTGCAAGTTTTCGTTGTGGCACGAGGCAAAAAATAGGAAGGCAAATCTTGGGGCAGGAAGACCGGGGCAAAGGAGGGTCATGCCGTCGTTGATGCTTGCCGAGGCGCTCGCTGCACCTGACGCGGTCGCGCGCTTCCTCGCCGCCGATGAAGCCGCCTGGGCCGCTTTCGGCGCCTGCCTGCGCGTGGCCGATCCGCGGGCCGCCGTCACCGTCGCGCGCGGCAGCTCGGATCATGCCGCCTCCTATCTCGCCTACCTGCTGACGGCACGGCTCGGCCGCCCGGTCGCTTCGCTCCCGCCCTCTCTGGTCACTTTGTACCACGCGCCGCTCCGCGCCCAGGGCCTCTTCGCCGTCGCGCTTTCCCAGTCGGGCCAGAGCCCCGACATCCTCGCCGGCCTGCGCGCGCTCCGCCGTGCCGGGGCAATCGCGGCCGCGCTCGTCAATGACACCGCCTCGCCGCTCGCCGAAGTCGCGGCCTGGTGTTTCGGTCTGCATGCGGGGGTGGAGCGCGCCGTCGCCGCCACCAAGAGCTTTCTCGCGAGCCTGGCCGCCGCCGCCCGTCTCGTCGGCACCTGGCAGGGCGATGCCCGGTTCCTCGCCGGGCTTGCGGACCTGCCCGGGCGGCTTGCGTCAGCGGCGGAGAAGGACTGGAGTGCGGCGATCCCGCCGCTCGCCGCTTCTGACCGTGCGATCATCGTGAGCCGGGGCCCCGGCCTCGCCATCGCCGCGGAGGCCGCGCTCAAGCTCAAGGAAACCTGCGGACTGCATGCCGAAGCCATCAGCGGGGCGGAGCTTCGCCACGGCCCGATGGCGCTGATCGGGCCCAAGGAAACAGTGTTCGTCCTGGCGATGCGTGGCCCCGCGCTCGCGGAGCTCGTTTCGCTCGCCGCCGAGCTCCGCGAGGGCGGCGCCGAGGTGGTGCTCGCCGCACCCGAAGAGATCGGTGAGCGCAACGTGACGCTCACCACGACGGACGAACCCGATCTCGACCCGCTCGCCGCGGTGCAATCCTTCTATCCGCTCGCCGCTTCGCTGGCCGAGGCGCGGGGCATGAATCCCGATGCTCCGCCCCATCTGAGCAAGGTCACGCGGACGCTCTGAGAGCCTGCTTGGGAATGCGGCTTGCGGTGAGTCGGAAGCGTCGCAGACCTATCCTTCGGCGGCGCGAAAGGTCACCACCAGCACGTCACGAAAGGCGGGCCGCGAGGGATCCTCGGGTTCGACCGATGTCACACCGTGCATCACCCGGTGATCATCGACGAGAGCGGCGGCAAATGGTTCAGCCAGCGTGAAGCTGCCGAGGGCCTTTCCTGCAAGATCGTGGATGGAGGTGACGCCGCTCCGCACATTCTCCCGCCGGATCAGCAGCACCAGCACATAATCGACCCCGTCGCGATGCATGCCTTCGGGGGTTGGCAGGCCCGCCATGTCCGCGCGTGCTTCGATGCGGAACTGATGTGTTTCAATGTGCCAGACTCGTCCGGATGCCAGTCGGTCGAACAGGCTGCGGCAGGTGGCGAGGATCGCCTGCATGCTCGGCCCGGCGCCCACCTTCTCGGCGATCGGCGCGAACCACCGTTCGATCCCGCCATTGAGCGCGTTGTAGTCGCGGCTCTGATAGTGCGGCTGATGAGGCCCGCGCAGGATCGGTCCGCCATCTGCCGCAGTTGCGAACACGGCGAAGCGCCGACGCCGATAACGGCCGCCATCGGCCATATAGATATCGAGCCCGAGATCGTTCCAGCTCGCGGCGAACTCCGCCCAGTCCGAAAGTGCGCCATTGGCCTCGAAGAGGGCCTGCATCCTGAGTCCCGATACATGGGCAAACCCGTCGCGGGAGAGAACGTGGAAAAGATCGGCAAGCGGGTCGGTGCGGGTCATGGCCGTACTCCAGGCGGGGCATTCGTTCCCCGGGGGAGATGATAGAGCGTAACGGGCTGATCAAGAACCAGCTTCTGGTGCGGGAAAGGCATCTCGATTCCGAGTTCGTCGAAGCGCCGCTTCATGCGCCGGTTGAACTCCCGCATCACTGCCCAGCGCTGCGACGGGCCGGTCCGAAGCCGGCAGACGACCACCACCGAGGAGGCGGCGAACTGGTCGAGCCCCCAGACTTCGAGCTCGTCGCGGATCATCGCCGACCATTCCGGGTCCTTGCGCATCTCGGTCGCGAGGTCCTTCAGCACCGTGATCACACGGTCCACATCCTCCTTGTAGGCGACGCCGACATTGAACATCGCATAGCTGAAGTCGCGCGTCATGTTGGTCACGCTCGTCACGGCGCTGAACGGCACGATATGGATCGAGCCGTCCGAGGCGCGCAGGCGGATGGTGCGGATGGAAAGATTCTCGACCACGCCGGAAAGCCCGCCGAGCGAGACCACGTCACCCACCTGCATCGCGTTCTCGAGCAGCAGGAAGAGCCCGGTGATGATGTCCTGCACGAGCTTCTGCGAGCCGAAGCCGATCGCGATGCCGACGATGCCCGCGCCGGCGAGCAGGGGGGCGATGTTCACGCCGATCTGGCTCAGCGCCATCAGCCCGACGACGATGCCGATGATGACGAAGAGTGTCGCCCGCAGCATGGGCAGAAGCGTGCGCAGCCGGGCCGAGCGCATCACGTGCCCTTCGCGCGAGAGCCGGGCGAGATGCCGCTCCACGGAGCCGTTGGCCGCTTCCCACACCAGCGCGGCTGCGGCGACGGTGATGCCGATCACCACCACCGCGCCGAGGATCCGCCCGCCGAGCGAATTGGAGGCGAACCAGCTAAAGGCATCGACACCCCATACTTCGAGCAGGACCAGGATCGCGACCAGGCCGAGCACGATCGAGACGAGGTTGCGCAAGCCGCGAAGATAGTATCGAGCCCTTCGGTCGAGCCCGGGGAAACGATCCGTAAGCTCGCCGATCCGGATATGGTTTTCGATCGCCCGCTTGATCGCCCGATCAACCGCCCATGCCCCGGCGATCACCACGATCGCAGCAAGGCAGAAGCGAAGAAGCGTGCTGAATCCGTGCCGGACCCCGATGGCCCAGAGAATCCAAAGCGTCACCAGATAGAAGATGGCAAAATAGTGCCAGTACGCCGCGAAAAGATTGCGCAGAGCGGCGAAGGGGCCGCGCGCATCCGCGGGCGCGCGGAGCCATGCCCGGACGGTGCGGCGCTTCTGCAGCACGATCACCACCAGGAAAAGATGGACCACCAGCGCCACCAGCTTGACGAAAGCGAGATGGAGGCTCGGGTAGAGACCGAACAGCAGGGCGACTTCGGCGGCAGTGTAGCCGAAGACGCTGACGCCCAGGATTCGCCGCGCCCAGAGCATCGTATAGCGCGCCGTCTGGTCGGAAGCCGGCAGCAGCCTCAGCGCCGGACATTCGGCGCCGATCAGCATGCGCACGGCGGAAAGAAGAACCCGCGTGATCACATAGGCGTTGACGAGCGCAAGGATCACGAGCTTCGCGATCACGCTGGCGCCGAGTCCGACGGTCAGGAGCCCATTGACCACGCCGGCAAAGACGACCACCGGCACGAGATCGAGCAGGAACGCGAGGCAAGCGAGTCCGGCGCGCCTCAGGTGCCGGGCCGCCCGCTGCGCCCGGCCCGCTTCTGCTTCGTCGGCTTCTGTTTCGCCGGCTTCAGCCCGCGCCTCACCTTCGTCCGCGCCTTCTTCGAGCGGCGCCCCCTCCCCGTCGCGGCGCAGCGCCAGCCGGGCCACGCCCGCCTTTGCCCCGGACAGGATCCAGATCGTCAGCCGTTCCGCTGCCAGCCCGGCCACCGCGACGACGATGAGCCGCCAGGCAACGGCGAGAAAAATCTGGTGGAGATACTGGTCCTGCCAGACGCTCGAGATCCAGATCGAAAGAAGGGGGAACGAGATCATCGTCCGCAGAGCGCCGGTGACCGCCTGGCCCATCGCGGTCAGGCGATGCGAGAACTCGACCAGAACTTGCGCGCCGAGACTGTCCGGCTGGAGCGGGATCGCGAGTGTCGTGCTGTCCGGCTTCGCGGGCGCCGGCTTGCCTGCTGAAGCCGCGGCACCCGCCGCCTGCGCGGTCGTCTTCGCCCCCTCCGCTGTCGCCGTTCCTGGTGTTGCACCGTGGGACGCGGCGGAAGCAGGCGGCAGGCCGGATGGCAGGCCTTGGGCGAGCGCCCGCAGCGCCGCGATCAGCGCGTCTCGTGTGCCGGGATTTTCCAGCACTGAGAGCGCGGCCGCCGCCTGCTCACGGGTAAGGGCGGCCGGCGGGGACCCACCTTGCGCGCTTTCGAGGGGTGCCGGCGGCGCCGCGTGCGGCGGTGACGCGGCCGCCAGGAAGAGCAGCAGGAGCGCGCAAAGCCGCGTCATTGCGGTCGCGACCCAAGGCCGGCGAACAGGAACGAAGGATTTCCAGGCGCGCATGTGGTGAAGCCCCTGGCCTTGAACTCTTTCTTCGTCGTTCGTCTCAGCGCGCGGTGCGCAGCCGTTCAACGGCGGAGATGAGCGCGCGGCGGATGCCGGGTTCGAGTGCCGAGTGGCCGGCATCCGGGATGATCGTGAGCCGGGCGGCCGGCCAGGCGGCGGCCAGCTCGAAAGCGGTGCAGGCCGGGCAGACCATGTCATAACGACCCTGAACGATTTCGGCCGGGATTCGGCCGATCCGCGACATTCCGCCGAGCAGCCCCCCAGGCGGCAGAAAGAGCCCGTGCGCGAAGTAATAGGCCTCGATCCGGGCGAGCCCGAGCGCGGTGCGGTCCTGGGAGAAGGAGGCAACCGTCTCGGGGCTCGGCAGCAAGGTGCTGCAGGAGCCCTCATAGATCGACCAGGCTCGCGCCGCGGGCAAATGGATGGCGGGATCGGGGTCGGTGAGGCGAGCCAGGTAGGCTTCGAGCAGGTTGCCGCGCTCGGCCTCCGGCAGGAATCCGGCGAAATTGGCGTGGGCATCGGGGAAGATATGGGCGAGCCCGCGCAGGAACCATTCCACCTCCTGCGGCCGGCCGAGAAACACCCCGCGCAGCACGCAGGCGCTGACCCGCTCTGGATGGGCCTGCGTGTAGGCGAGCGCCAGCGTCGAGCCCCAGGAGCCGCCGAAGAGGAGCCAGCGCTCGATGCCGAGATGCTGGCGCAGCCGTTCGATATCCTCGACGAGATCGGGGGTGGTGTTCCGCACCAGGCTGCCGAGCGGCCGCGAGCGGCCGGCGCCGCGCTGATCGAAGATGACGGTGCGCCAGTAGCCGGGATCGAAGAAGCGCCGGTGCACCGCCCCGGCCCCCGCGCCGGGCCCGCCATGGAGAAAAAGGGCGGCCTGTCCGCGCGGGTTGCCGACCTGCTCCCAGTACATCACATGGCCGCTGGTGAGCGGCAGATAACCGGTCTCGAAGGGTCCGATTTCGGGGAACAGGTCACCGCGCGGCATGACGGGTTTTCTACAATGCGGCCGGAGCGGATCAAGCAGGACCCTGTGGCAGAATTCGGGTGAGGCGGGTTTGACAGAGCGCGGGCGGGGTCTCTAAGGTCCGCCGCCCTTCTGTTGCAGGTGCGAACAGGAGCCGTCCCTCTGCTGGCGGGCACCGGCAGCGCATTCCCGGAAAACGGCATGGCATGACGATGAAGGTCCTCGTCCCCGTCAAGCGGGTGGTCGATTACAACGTCAAGGTAAGGGTGAAGTCGGACGGCTCGGGGGTCGAGACCGCCGGCGTCAAGATGTCGATGAACCCGTTCGACGAGATCGCGGTGGAAGAGGCGATCCGGCTGAAAGAGAAGGGGATCGCCACCGAGATCGTGGCGGTCTCCCTCGGCCCGGCCGCAGCGGCGGAGACGCTGCGCACCGCGCTCGCCATGGGGGCGGACCGCGCCATCCTGGTCGAGACCGAAGCCGCGCTCGAGCCGCTTTCGGTCGCCAAGCTGCTCAAGGCGATCGCGGAGCGCGAGTCTCCCCGCCTGATCGTGCTCGGCAAGCAGGCGATCGACGATGACATGAACGCCACCGGCCAGATGCTCGCGGCCCTGCTCGGCTGGCCTCAGGGCACCTTCGCCTCGCGGCTGGTGATCGAGGGCGAGACCGCGATGGTCACGCGCGAGGTCGATGGCGGGCTCGAGACCGTGGCCCTCGCCCTGCCGGCCGTTGTCACCACCGATCTCCGGCTGAACGAGCCGCGCTACGCAAGCCTGCCCAACATCATGAAGGCGCGGCGCAAGCCGATCGAGACGCTGAAGCCCGACGATCTCGGCGTCGATCCGGCCCCGCGCCTCACCCTCGTGCAGGTGGCCGAGCCGCCGCGCCGCCAGGCGGGGAAGAAGGTGGGCTCGGTCGCCGAGCTGGTGCAGAAGCTCAGGACCGAGGCGAAGGTGATTTGATGGCGGTTCTTGTTCTGATCGAGCACCAGGATGGCGTGATCAAGCAGCCCTCGCGGAGCGCGGTGGCCGCGGCTTCCAGGCTGGGCGAGGTGCATGCGCTGGTGACCGGCGAAGCGGTGGGCAAGGCGGCGAAAGCGGCGACGAGGCTGCCGGGGGTCGCAAAAGTGTTGACGGCCGAGGATCCCGCGCTCTCGCACGGGCTGGCCGAGCCGCTGGCGGCGCTGCTGGTGGCGCTTGCGCCTTCCTATACGCACATCCTCGCAGCGGCCACCGCTGCGGGCAAGAACGTGATGCCGCGGGCGGCGGCGCTGCTCGATGTGCAGCCGATCAGCGACATTGCGGACATCGTCGATACGGATACCTTCATCCGCCCGATCTATGCCGGCAATGCGCTTGCCACCGTGCGGTCGCGTGATACGAAGAAAGTGATCACGGTGCGGGCCGCGAGCTTCGATCCGGTGCCGGCGGAAGGCGGTTCGGCACCGATCGAAAAGGTTCCGATGCCCGCCTCCGCCGCGTCGTCGCGCTTCGTCTCGGCCGAGCTCTCGAAGAACGAGCGGCCGGAGCTCACCGCCGCGCGGGTGGTGATCTCGGGCGGGCGGGGGATGCAGAGCGGGGACA
>JASHVY010000198.1 GCA_030044345.1 Acetobacteraceae bacterium
CTGGGTAGACCAGGCGCCATCGACAAGAATGTCAGTTCCTGAAATGTAACTTGCTGAATCGGAAGCAAGAAAAGCGACAACACGCGCTATCTCAGACGCGTCGGCATAACGGCCGAGCGGGATCTTCGCCTGCATTTCGCGCGGATCGCTGCCAGCTTGGCGCTCCACCCTGCGATTCATTGGCGTATCGACGATCCCGGGGCTCACCGAAATAACACGGATGCCATATCGGGCCCACTCGACTGCCAGGCATTGCGTCAGCATCATCAGGCCCGCCTTGGAAACAGCGTAATTGCTGTGGGTCGGGATCACCCTATGACCGTTGATCGAGCCGATATTGATGATAACCGACCCCCTGCTCATGCGAGGGAATGCCGCCTGACTGCAAAGAAAAGCACCGGTCAGATTGACCTGAAGAACATGTCCCCAAGAGTGCAGCGACATTCGCTCTGCAGGCTGATGATCAAAGATCGCGGCACAATTGACAAGACAACCAACCCGGCTGCCGCCCGGCAAGCACTGAAAGGCTCTCGCTATCTGCTCACTACAGGAAATATCGGTGACAGCCGGCTCAACCCTCTGTCCGCTCCGGCCGTGAATCATTTCAATGAACTCGGACAAGGCCTGTTTATCTTGATCGATAGCCAGAACTGGTCCGTCTTGTGCCAGGAGGAGGGCAATCTCTGAACCAATTCCGCCCGCCGCACCGGTAACGACCGACCAGCTCTCCCGACTCATCCTTTGACCGCTCCCGCAACAAATCCCTTGACGAGAATTTTCCCAGTAACTGCACAGAAGATGGCAATCGGGAGGATCGTTAAGACTGAGTAAGCGCACAAGCCACCCCAGTTCGGTCCGACATCCGTTATGAAGCTGCCCGCCACCACCGGCAGCGTGCGTGCGTTCCTGGTCGTCAGAATGAGCGGAAATAGATACTCCCGCCAGGCGACGATGGAGGTCAGGATCGCCGTCGCCCCTAAACCTGGAAGGAGCTGCGGGACGATCACTCGTGCCAACGCGCCGACCCGAGTACAACCGTCGAGAAGTGCCGCTTCCTCCAATTCGATCGGGATGGACTCTATAAATCCGAACATCATCCAGATCCCGAAGGGCAGACTGTAAGCGACGTTTGCAATAATCACAGCAAGTCGGGTGTCGAGTAATCTAGCATTCTGCATCACGATAAACAGCGGAATGGCGAGGCCAATTGTTGGGAAGGTCCGCGCTGAAATAATGCCGAAACTGACCGCATTTCTGCCCCATGGGATCAGGCGGCTTAAGCCGTAGGCTGCCGGTAGTGCGAGAAGGACGATCGCCGCAGTACCGACTGCAGCTATGACGATGCTATTTTCGACCACGGAAGAAAACTGATAGACGGACGTGAAAACGTCGACGTAATTCGAAATCGTCGGCCGAAATAGCAGTTGCGGTGGCACAGTGAGCGCCTCGGCATTGGTCTTAAACGAGGTGAGCACTACCCAAAGGATGGGGAAGACGGCCCAGATGCAATAGACAATCAGTGCGCCGCAGGTGAGTATTGCCGCCGTCAAACCTCGCAACGGCCTGACCATAGATTCTCCACCAACCGTCCGCATGCTAGGAATCACGTCTCTCGCCGAGTGTCACGAAGCAGAAAAGAACGGCGGCAACCACGATAAAACCCTCCAGGACGGAGAGGGCGCTCCCTCGCCCTATGTCGAAATAAGTAAATGTGTCAGTGTATACGAGTTGGCTCAATGTTTCCGTCGTGCGGGCAGGCGCACCGTTTGTCAGGATATATCCTTCGTCGAAAAGGCGCAGCAGGTCCATGGTTCGGATGGCGAGGACGACCAGGATAAAGGGCCGCATCAAGGGAAGAGTCACGTGCAGGAAGCGCCCCACCGGGCCTGCGCCGTCCACCTTCGCGGCTGCCCAGAGCTCTGGATCTATCGCTTGCAGCCCCGCGAGGAAAATGATCAGCGAGAAGGCAGCATTTCCCCAGACAGTGACGATGATCACCGAGATCAGGCCAGTAGCTGTCTTTGCCCAATTGACGGCACCAACATGCACGAGACGTAAAATATAGTTGATCACTCCATCATATTGAAACATGAACCTCCACATATAAGCCGAGACTGCCGGAATGAGAAGGAGCGGTAGAATCATAAGAAAGCGAAAAGTGCCACTCCAACGGGTTTGCCTGTACAGAATCAAGGCAAAACTCATTCCGATGGACAGCTCCAACGCAAGCGATGTCAAGGTAATAAATAAAGAATTGCGCAGTCCACTCCAGAAGTACGGATCCTTTAGCGCGGCTGAGTAATTATGCAAGCCTACGAAGTGGATGCCGAGATAGAGCTCCGAGAGATTGTAGGAATGCAGGCTTAGCCAAAGATTGTAGCCAAGGGGGTAGGCGAACGTGGCCGCAAGAGTAATGAGCGCGGGAGCGACGAAGCAAAAACCGACAAAAGACCTTCGGCGCAAGATTCGAAAACGACCCTGACGACCAGCGCGCGTCGCAGCCAGTGCAGCTCCCGCGCCCACGCGTGCCTGCGACGCTGACCACTCCCTATCGTGGCGACCTTGGTGGCTACTTGTAATAGCCGGAGTTCGCGAGCATTTGGTGGACTTGGTTCGCGGCGTCATCCATTGCGACCTTGACGCTCTGTTTTCCGGATAATGCCGATTGCAACGCGGTGCCGGTGATGACGAACCACTGATTACCTTCCGGAATCAGCGGCGGGGGCTTCACATATTCCAGCACCTTAGAAAGGACAGGAAAGAAGTTCGGCGCGCCAGAAGCGCTATAAACCGCGGGTTGGGGCGCTCCCGTGACACCGGCGAGCGCCATTTGCGTAGCGATATCCGGACGTGACACATACTCGACAAACTTTAGAGCGTTGGCCCGGTTGGAAGTGGAGGAGGCAATTCCGATGGTCCATAGACCAAGGATGGAGGCCTGCGTCACTTGTTTGGGCATGCCGGCAAAGGCAATCTTGTCCGCGACCTTGGACTCCTTTGGTGACTGCATAGGTGCGTTGAACACCATCTGAAGCGTTGTTTGTACGCCTTGGCCCTGCTCCATGTAACCGGCGACCTGAGCATCACTTAGCCAGCCTGGCGGGGAGCACTGATAAAGCTTGCGATAGAACTCCACGCTCTCGAGCCCGGCCTCATTGTTGTAGGTGGGCTTGAAATCAGCATCAAACGCCTCACCGCCGAAGCTCCAAAGCATCGGTAGCCACGTCCAGGTAATAGGGTTGCCGGCCTGCCCGCGAATGGGGAAACCCCACTGCGCTGGCTGCGCACCGGATGCCGGGCGCGTCAGTCGCTTGGCAATATCCAGGGCATCATCCCATGTCGCAGCCGGCGGCGTGAGATCCTTGCGATATGTGTAGTTGACAGGGATCGCCGAAAACGGAAGTGCCCACTGCTTCCCGTCGACATTTCCGATTTTCACGAGATTTGGGTAGAAGTTCGCAAGCGTGCTGGCAGCGATTTCCCCGTCGAGCGGCATGAGATAGCCCGACTTAGCGAAGGCGCCCACCCATACCTGATCCACCTGATAAACATCGTACGTGCTATTGCGGAACTCGAGGACTTCCTTTGTATAGAGATTGTTGTACTCGACCTGATCAACCTCCACGGTGATCCCGGTTTCCTTGAGAAACTGCGGAACGATGATATTCTGCATGTAAACCGAGTCATTCTCGGCCGCCGCCAGATATCTGATGGTTCCAGCACCCGCATCTGCTTTTGCAATGGGTTGCCGCGCAGGCCAGCTCCAGCCCCGCAATAGCGGAGCGCCAACGGCCAACGCGGATGATTGCTGAAGAAGACTCCTCCTGCCAAAGCCGGGGGACCTACCATGGTCTCTTGAAGTTCTCACGACGACCCCCTGTTACATGATTTGCAGCCCACCCGAGGGTTTCGCACCGATATTCTGCTATCTTGCCGACAATCGAAAAGCTCGTCACCGACCGCAGTGCCGCTCCCTCTTCAAGGGCTTTATGGCCGAAATTCCATCACCGGGAACGTTACCGGTGAGTACATGGCAATGTCAACCCTCCGCCATCCAATTCGGTTACGCGCGCGTTCCGCCCCACATGGCATCGACGAAGCCGTCGCACTAGCCGGGGCATGCTCGCTCACGGCGCACGGAGATGCATGAGGCAGCGCAGCGCGGCTTAAGCGGGAATGACCTCTAGAGCAGGATGAGATCGCTCTCGCTCTAGCTATTTGTTTTCTGTCGTGATTCAGACCTACGGTGAGTCTACTTTCGGCCATCGCGCTCTAAGCCCGGAAGCTCACTTGAGTTGGGCGCGGAAAGGTTGAAGGTTCGATTTGGAGCCGAGCACCCGCGGGGATGACGCGACCGTGACGGTGATCAGTCTCTGTGAGCTCCTTACGGTTATGCACCGGAGGAAGTCTCTAGCTTTCCTTCAGTCCGCCCCAGTTCCGGCAATCGGCAATTTGCAGCCACGGCCGGCTTCAACAAGACCGTTCCAAAGGGACAGAGCGAGGCTTCTCTGGACGTATAGGTCGATCCCTTCCATGACGCCGACACAGTGAATTATGACGCCAAGCCTGCCGAAGCACGTCGTCATGCAGTTTCTTGGAGCAAGGTCTGGCGGCTCCAGTGAAACCGAACAGCCTCGATACAGCAACTCAGTCGCGGCCGGGCCGGAGAGCCGGAACGTTGCGTAACCCGACGAAACGTCTGAGACGACGGCGAGCCCTCCCGCAAGGGCCTTGCTCAGCCGTGTGACGTATTCGTACTGCTCATTGACAGGAGTGACGATGAGATACGCCTGTGGTGATAAGCGCAGGACAGAGAAGGCCCCGTCTCCCGTCACGCAGCCGCGCGCGGGAAGCTGATAGCCAAGCACGAGACCCGCGATCGACGCTAACCGGTCATCCTGCGGATCGAGTTGAAGCATGATCTTCCCGAGAAATGGCCGCTCTCGGAGCATTGCAGATCCACTTGCAGCCACCTCTCGCGCGCCCTCAGCCGGCAATGCGAGCGGGCTCAAGAGTAACCCAATCTCAAGCACGCAGCTTCTCTCCCTCAGGATCGTAGAAGACAGGCTCCGAAACGGTGACCGAAACGGTCCGTCCCGTCGTGGGGGAGTCAATGTACATCCTTTGTCCGATGAGGCTGCGTCCCCCGGACATGAGCGCCAGACCTATATAGCGTTGCAGTGTTGTCGACCATGTCCAGGAGGTGACCGGTCCAAAGGAGGGCTGGGGTGCGCCACGGCGGTCCGCCGCGACAATGTGCGCACCCGGAGGAAATGCCGAGCCACCGGGCTCGCCAACAATTCCAATGAGTTGTCGTCGGGCGGAGGCCGGAGGCGGCCTCAGAGCAAGCGAACGGCGACCGATGAAGTCACCGGACTTGCGGACCAGTCGGCCAAGGCCAAGCTCCTCGGGGGTGGTGCGGCCGTCAATTTCCGCGCCGACGACAGGGTGTCCTTTCTCAATGCGCAGCCCACTCATCGCCTCGACACCATAGGATATGAGACCCTCCGGGGTTCCGGCATGAAGAAGCGCGTCCCAGAGCGCCGCGCCGGCATCTGCCGGCACGTTGACCTCGTAGGCGAGCTCCCCGGAGAAGCTCACGCGCATAATTCGTCCGGGAATCCTCGCAATCCGACCTTCTCGGATGGCCATCAGTGGAAATACCATATTGTCGATGTCCATCTCGCAAACGCGGGCGAGGATATCACGCGAGCAAGGGCCATTGATGGCCGCCGCAAACCAATGGTCCGTGACAGAAGTGAAATAGACACGAAGCCGCGGCCAATGGACCTGATGACAAAACTCAAAATGGCGAAAAACGGCTTCGGCATTCGTGGTGCTCGTGGTCAGAACGAAATGGTCCTCCGCAAGCCTCATTACGATCCCATCGTCAAAGACCATGCCGTCCTCACGCAACAACACTGCGTAGCGGCCGCGCCCCGGATTGAGATTTCGGAGAGAGTTGACATAGACACGTTCAAGGAACAGCCCGGAATCCGGGCCTTGGATGTCGATCTTGCCGACGGTTGAGACGTCGACCAAGCCAGCGCTCGCACGCACGATTGCCATCTCACGCCGCACTGCGGCATCGGCATCTTCCCCCTTCCCCGGATACCATCCAGGGCGCTCCCACTGCCCAGCGTCGATGAACACCGCGCCGTCTCGAATGTGGCACGCATGGGCAGCGGTACGACGTTTCGGGTTAGCCTGCTCGCCGGTCTCTAGCGCCGCAATCGCCCCAACCGTCACCGGCGTATAGGGGGGACGGAAGGTCGTCGTGCCAATAGCAGGGATAGCGATACCAATTGCATCGGCAAGCAATGCCAGCCCGTTAACATTGCCCAGCTTACCCTGGTCAGTGCCCATTCCGAGTGTTGTATAGCGTTTGAGATGTTCCACCGAACGATAGCCTTCGTCTGCCGCCATCGCAATATCCGCGGCAGTCACGTCGTTCTGCAAGTCGACAAACCTGTGCCCTTTGCCGAGGATGATCCACAACGGGTGCAGATTGCCAAC
>JASHVY010000199.1 GCA_030044345.1 Acetobacteraceae bacterium
CAGAAGAGCCTCGCGCTTGCCGAACGGATACGCGGCTTCGATGAGGTCGTGGCTGGCCTGGCGGAGACAGAGGTGCGTTATGAGGCGGAGCGTTGCCTTTCCTGCGGTAACTGCTTCGAGTGCGACAATTGCTACGCCGCCTGCCCGGAGGGTGCGATCATCAAGCTGGGCCTGGGCAAACGCTACCGCTACGACTACGCGAAATGCACCGGCTGTGCAGTCTGTTTCGAGCAGTGCCCCTGCCATGCCATCGAGATGATTCCGGAGCCCGCGGCCAATGACTGACACGGCGAACCAGGTCACGACCACGGACGGCAATACCGCTGTCGCCCACGTGGCGTATCGTGTCAATGAGGTGTGCGCGATCTTTCCGATCACCCCCTCCTCGCCGATGGCGGAGCTTGCGGACGAATGGGCTTCCGCGGGGGTGACGAACATCTGGGGCAATATTCCCGTCGTCCAGGAGATGCAGAGCGAAGGGGGAGCCGCCGGCGCCGTCCATGGTGCGCTTCAGGCGGGAGCGCTGACGACGACCTTCACGGCCTCCCAGGGCCTGATGCTAATGATCCCGAATATGTTCAAGATCGCGGGTGAGCTGACCTCGACTGTCTTTCACGTCGCCGCGCGCTCGATTGCGACGCACGCGCTGTCAATCTTCGGCGATCACTCGGACGTGATGGCCACGCGCAGCACCGGCTTCGCGCTCCTGGCTTCCGGCTCGGTCCAGGAGGCGCATGATTCCGCCCTCATCGCCCAGGCTGCAACGCTGAAATCCCGCGTTCCCTTCCTCCATTTCTTTGATGGTTTCCGCACCTCTCACGAAATCAACACGCTGAGCATGCTTACCGATGAGCAGATCCGCGCGATGATCGACGACGATCTGGTCCAGGCGCACCGGGCGCGTGCGCTCAACCCTGAGACCCCCTTCATACGCGGCACCGCGCAGAACCCCGATACCTTCTTCCAGGGCCGCGAAGCCGTGAACCCCTTCTATGCCAGAGTGCCGGACATCGTGCAGTCGGCAATGGACGATTTCGCGAAGATCGGCGGCCGGCGCTATCGCCTTTTCGACTATGAGGGCCCGGCGGATGCCGAGCGCGTGCTCGTCCTCATGGCGTCCGGCGCCGAGGTTGCGCGCGAGACCGCTGCCGCACTTCATGCCCGGGGCGAGAAGGTCGGCGTGCTCCAGGTGCGCCTCTATCGCCCCTTTTCAGCGGCGCATTTCCTCGCCGCCCTGCCCGCAACCTGCCGCGCGCTTGCGGTCCTCGAGCGCACGAAAGAGCCGGGCGCTGGCGAACCGCTCTATCTCGACGTCGTCACGACGCTTGCGCAAGCCCATGCGCAGCGCGCGCTTGCGTCGATGCCGGTGGTGATCGGAGGCCGCTACGGCCTTTCCTCGAAGGACTTTACCCCCGCCATGGCGAAGGCGGTGTTCGACGAGCTTAAGAAACCCGACCCGCGGAATGGCTTTACCGTCGGGATCACGGACGATGTTTCGCATACGAGCCTCGCCGTGGACCCCGATTATGCGATCGAGCCTCCGGAAGTTGTCCGCGCGGTCTTCTACGGCCTCGGCGCGGACGGCACAGTCGGCGCGAACAAGAACGGCGCCAAGATCATCGCCGAGGATGCCGGCCTCTTTGCCCAGGCCTACTTCGTCTATGATTCCCATAAATCGGGCGCGCAGACCGTCTCGCATCTCCGCTTCGGACCGAAACCGATCCGCTCGCCCTATCTCATCCAGGCCGCGAGCTTCATCGGCTGCCACCAGTTCCAGTTCCTCGAGCGGCAGGACATGCTGCGCCTCGCCGCTCCCGGCGCCACGTTCCTGCTCAACAGCCCCTACGGGCCCGAGGAGGTGTGGGACCATCTGCCGCGCTCGGTCCAGAGCCGGATCATCGAGATGAAGCTCCGCTTTTTCGTGATCGATGCCAGCGCGGTGGCCGAAGCGGTCGGGCTGCGTACACACACGAACACCGTGCTTCAGACCTGCTTCTTCGCCCTCTCGGGCGTGCTCCCGCGCGAGGCGGCGATCGCTGAGATCAAGAACGCCATCCGCAAGACCTATGGCGCCAAGGGCGAAGAAGTGGTTCGGCAGAATTTCGATGCCGTGGACGGCACGCTTTCCCGGCTACATGAGGTCAAGGTTCCTGCAAAAGCAACCAGTACCTTCGACCGCCCTCCTCCGGTTCCTCCGGCTGCGCCGGAGTTCGTGCGCACGGTAACAGCCCGAATGTTCGAAGGCCTCGGTGACGAGATCCCGGTGAGCCTCATGCCCGCGGACGGCACCTTCCCCTCCGGGACGGCGGCATGGGAAAAAAGGAACATCGCCGACGAGGTTCCGGCCTGGCGGGCAGATCTCTGCGTCCAATGCGGGCAATGCAGCTTCGTCTGCCCGCACAGCGTCATTCGGTCCAAATACTACGACGCCTCCCGGCTCGACGGCGCGCCAGAGACGTTCAAGTCGGCCCCCGTCAATGCCCGCGGCTATCCCGATATCCGCTTCACGCTGCAATTCTATGTCGAGGACTGTACGGGATGCGGCATCTGCATCGAGGCCTGCCCGACCCATAGCCCGACCGAGCCCGGGGTCAAGGCGATCAATCTTGCACGCAAGGCGCCGATGCTCGCGGGCGAGCGCGCCAATATCGCGTTTTTCGAAAAACTCCCTGTCAATGACCGCGCGCGGGTGGATTTCG
>JASHVY010000200.1 GCA_030044345.1 Acetobacteraceae bacterium
CAATGAAGCGACGAAGGTTGCGGGCAAATGGGCGCTTTTCGTCGATCCCCGCGCGTACCAGGCAACCCTCCGTCCCGACGGCATCGTTTGCCGGGTGGATACGTACCATCTCGACCTGATTTCGTCTTTCAGAGAGTCAGCCGCCAGGATCTTCCAAAATATCGCCACGGAGATCGAACCCGTTGACCACCCCTTGCCGGCTCAGGATCTGGCGTCTCTCGGTTATGCGGGTGAGATCGCGATCACCGGTGAAGACATCCGCCACCAGCTCAGCTTTTCTCGGGGTTTCTTCCTGGCCGCTCCGGGGGCCGAAATCGCGCTGGATGCAAGCCTCATCGTAACTTGGCCCAAAGGCACATTGCTGCAAGCCAGCGCCACCGGCACAGGCGAAGGTTCATCCGGCGGATGGATCGGCTGCGGAAGAGGCGCCGATGCGCTCTCTCAAGCCTCGGAAGCAGCGATGAAGGACCTGCTCGTCAAACTCGCCGAGCGTTTCAACGCTGCGCCGCAGGTCCGGTCCGCGGCAACGGACGACGCGACACACATCTAAGTTTGAGAAGCCCCCGCTTCAGCTTCCGCCCTATCCTCCGCTGCCTCGACCTCTGCCAGCGCGGCCTTGCCTTCGTGGAAGGTAACGATGGAGGGTGGAAGCCCAATGAGCACCAAGGGACAGGGATTCCCGACCCCTCGGTGGACTCGGTCCTCCAGCTTGCGCCAATGCGTCGTAGCTTCTCCAAACTTGCTTCCGACGAAGACGCTCGTAAACGCCTCGCGGAAAATCAGTGGGTTCCTCGGACGCGACGTTCGCTCTGTGATTTCTCGTCATTGCTTTGCTGTTGGTTCGTATCCCCATTCCTTCAGCTCTTCGAGGGTCTGGATCTGTCGTTCGTCCACGAATCTCCGAACCAGGTCCCGCATGCTGTCCTGGAGCGCCTTCCCGCGAGTCACGATGATGCCGATTGATATTGCCCCGTCGGCATGCAATCGTTTGAAATTCTCAAGGTCACGATCGTAGAAAGGATCCTTGTTGTTCCATTCGATTTCGAGTGCGATGCGCGCGCCGTTATCGAATGTCCGGACATGGTCAATCTCATGGGATTGGCTTTCCTTGGCCTCACCATTGATGAGTCGCGTGACCTCGAAGGTAAATTTCGGCCACCTGAGCCTGGTCAACGCCTTGCGAAGACGCTGCGTTCCCGGGTGCTCGCCGCCGCCACCAGCAATGATTTCCTCGATGGGGATGGTGGCCTCACTCAGTGCGGCTACCAGTTCGTCCACCGCTTCCGGGAAATCGACCTTCAGGATCGCCCGGGCATACGAATGGAATTGGACCTGGAACCCCTTGGCTTCGAGCGATTCGAACATGCCCGCAACGGTAGCCGACCGGCAATAGGTCGGCCAGCCGTCGTCAGTCGCCGACTCCTAGGACCAATTGCCGACCGGTCGACGAGTTGTGGGCGTAGGTTTTCCACGTGGGCGCGTAGTCCTCGTCGGCCTGGTTGCCCCAGACGGTCCATCCGGGACGGATGCCCCGGGCGAACAACTCCAGCCGGGGGGCGAAGCTGCACGCCTCAATGATGTCATAGAGCTCGTCCGGTTTCCGGCTATGCTCGCGCTTCCGGGTTGCCAGGAAATTGACCTGGCGCCGGCCGGGAGCGAGCGTTCGGGCGTTCGTTCCCTTGCCACGAACGCCGAACAGGACCAGCTCGGTGACGTTGCGGAAATAGAAACCGACACCACGCCCGTCCGGACCACCGTCCTTCCGGATCTTGTGCCAGACGATGTTGGACTTGTACGTGAACCCCCAGGCAGCCAGCACCCGCAGGCCCTCGGGCAGCAGGGCATTCGGCGCCCAGAGATAAAGGTGAGCGACCGGAGCAGCCGCCTCCGCCACCGGAAGGGCGGCAATCTCGTCGAAAGTCATCGTGCCGTAGCGCGACAGGCGCCGGTGCTCCGGCGCGACCTTGCCGGTGCGATTGATGAACTGCCACGGTGGATCGACCAGAATGGTTCCGAAGCGCTGGCTGCCAATGGCTACTCTGAACTCCGCCACAGGGTCCGGTTGATGCCTCTTGCTCATCCGCTTCGATTCCCCCTGTCCGTCCCGGTTTGATCGGCCTCCGGATGGCCTTCCTCATAGTATTTCCAAACTTCGACGAATAGCTCGTGCGGTTCCATCCCACGTATAGCGGCACGCGCCTTAAAGGTCCGTTTAATGCCAACCGGAATTCGGATCTGGAGAGGTTCCTTAGCTGCGCCGGCCCGCGCCGGCTTGTTGCTGTGCCGCGTCTGGCCTGCCCGTCCTTCCCTCGCCGAAGCCATGGCTGCATGACTGCATGCAGGCATGCGATTCCGTCAACACAAATTGTTGGTCCTCCCCTCCCATCCTGGCCGTACTGTTGCGCTTTGGACTCATCCGCCCCGTCCTCGGCGCTGGCGTCACTGACCGCAGGCTCAGCCGGCGGCTGGATCGGCTGCGGAAGGGGAGCCGATGCGCTCTCTCAAGCCTCGGAGGCGGCGATGAAGGACCTGCTCGGCAAACTTGCCGAGCGTTTCAGCACCGCACCGCAAGTCCGGTCCGCGGCAACCGACGACGCAGCAGAATAGGCCGAGGCAAGCCTGCCTCGAAGCTACTCCGCCGCTGCGCGCGTTGACGCGGCCGGAGGGAGGGTGAGCGAAAAGAGCGTGGTGCGATCGAGGTCGTTCTCGAACCAGGAGGATATCGCGGCTTCGCGCGAGCCGATATAGGCCGGGACATCGTTCTCGAGCCGCATCGGAACATCGTGGCCGGGAACGAGAAGCGTGCCGGGGCGACGACGCCAATGTTCCCAGATCGTCTCCATCGAGCGGCGGCTCACTGACGGATCATAGGTCATGTCCGCAGTCAGCGAGAGAAGCTCGGCGCG